>NZ_MDAW01000146.1:0-5640 GCF_002875385.1 Vibrio sp. 10N.222.52.B12
CTTAAACAGTTTGTTATGTTTGTTTTTCCAGTTTGAGCTCACCTGTCACTTTAGCCAATCGTAAAGCTACCGCAAAACAAACTAAATACGGACTGATATACCAAAATACTTGCTCAATCGGATGTTTGACTTGCGCGAGCTTGGTCTCGTCGTATCGCTTTTTTTGCTGGTTGTATTGCTCGAACATACCATTAACCCATGTAACATCTTCCTCAACCCATTTTAAGTTGAGTCCTGAGGTAGAAAATAGATTCAGGTCCAATATTGGCAGTAAGTTGAAATCGAGGGATTTTAGATGCTTAGCAACCGATAAATACCAACTGCATGGGTCGGAGTATCCATCTTCACCACCAACAGATATAAGGCCAGAACACATATCGCTTTTAATCTGCCGAACTGAAAACTCGTGAACTGATTCGAGAATAGTTACCGCTCGTGTTTGCTCGGTGATAGCCCAATTACCAGCAACGGCTGCACGAATTTCAGAAACTGCACCCAGCATACCTACACCTGCTAGCAGAGGCCAAAGGTAGTCAACATACTTCCACTTACGCTTACAGAGATTAAAGCCACACCAGATTGGTAAATGGAAAGCTAATGCTAAACCGCAGGTGAGCAAAACAAAGTGAAGTGAGTTGGAGAGCATGAACTCACTCTCGAAGAAGCTTTCCATAAACTATCAAATTTCCTCTAAAAACATAACGCCCTGTTAAGGTGTGAGCAACGCAATACCGATGCTACCGCATACCACCTTAAACACNNAAAATGCCACGCGTTGCGAATCACTCTTGAACAGTTTGTTATGTGCGTGCTAATTGAGGTACTTTTGCCAATGTTGCTGCCCTTTCAAAACTACTCTGTAATCTTCGTAGTCCAATGAACTGTAAAGCTTTTTAGCTGCAACATTATCATCACCGACCTCTAGTGTGATTTTGAGGTAATCATTATCACGACAATACTGTTCGATACCATTCAGTTGCGCTTTGCCCACACCTTTACCACGAAAGTTGTCCGACACCATAAAGTCATGGATATTCATCACTCTTTGCGCACGATAAGTTGAGAAAGATTCAAAGCAAACCGCAAAACCAGAAGGCTTATTGTCGACAAAACTGATAAATCCGTGGAAATAAGGCAACGCAAATAGCTGAGCAATTACTGGGGGATCTAGCTCAACTGCGAACCCAGATAGATATTCTCTAAACAAAGTCTCGAATATATCTTTGTCCTCAATGCTTTCTGTTTCAATAAGCCTGATTGTGATTTCCATATTCGTTTCCACCAAAGCACATAACGCCGCGTTAAGGTGTGAGTAATGCAATACCGGAGTCGCCGCATACCACTTTAAACACCGAACGCAACGCATAGTAAAAATGCCACGCGTTACGAATCACTCTTAAACGCTTTGTTATGTGTAATAGCAGGTACACACTGCTTAAGCGAAATTTGATATGAGTTATTAGCCAATGGATATAAAACCAAAATTTCATCATTCAGCAACGGTACAATTCGCTGTTCAGGCGCAAGTATACACCTCGATTTCGAGTAAGATTCCAAGAAATACACGAAACTCACAATGCTACTTTTTACAAACTTCTCGTAATCATTTGAATTATTGAGAAACTTTTGATGAAGGCAATTAATAAAAATTGAAAGAACAATAACTCTTACAATAGCTGTTAGTAACCAAAAGCGTTCTTTCCTTTCTGGAATAAACTCACTCAATATCCCGACAGACACAAGGCTATTTAATAGCCAAGCGATGAAGAAGTAAACACCACTTCCGATTACTACGATCATTTGAACTATAAGTGCAACCGATATGACTAGGAAAGGAAGGAGTAATATAGATGCATAAACTCTTACATACTTAAATGTTGTAGGTTCAACTCCTAACGCATCATTAACAAACTGGTCTCCTAAAGCAAAACAGATATTCGCTAATAACGCATACAGAACTAGCATGATGCCCTTACCTAAGTTATGGCTCCAAATGATCTTATATATTTTATTTCCATCCTTTATTAAGGCTATTAATGTAATTAACAACGCCAAGGAAAGAAAGCCTTTGGACATATCCATCAAAACGGGATTGGTTATGATAGAAAGGAGCAGACAAGTTATACTAAATAGATATAGTTTCTGCGAGCGATTCAACACTTTATAGTAATTAGTCAATGCTTCCATTATTCAATTCCTAATACACATAACGCCGCATTAAGTGGTGAACAACGCGACCACCAAAGCCTAAACCTTGCCACTTTTAGCACTAAAGCCGACCCAGACTGAAATTGCCAAGCGTTGAGAATCCGTCTTAAATGCTTTGTTATGTAAATTCAGCCACATAAGCCAAAGTTACCACGAAAAACCAAGCCTGTACGACCGAAGAAATAGCCAAATCCAAAGAACCCAACAGTGTTCACGAATTTGCAGAGCCAGCAATGTTACAGACCAAGCTTCAACAAGCGAAAAATGGTGATGACCAGCGACCAAAAATGCTTTTGAATCTAGCAAACCGAACGAAAGAAACCATCAGCAAATGGGCAGTTTCGTTAACCTTGCCCTTTCCCCACTTTGAGCCGGCAAAACTAGCCACGAACCGACACTGAAACTGAATGAGGAAACTCACGAACCTTGACATGTTTTACGGCTAATTTGGCAATGAATCGGGACAGAAAGAGCTGATTTTGACGAGGATGAAAACCGATAGCTAGAGAGAGCGAATAAACAGAATAATGCCTATTTTACCCGCTTTACATAACGCCTTGTTAAGGTGTGAGGCGCGCAATACCGAAGCTCCCGCATAACACCTTAACCACTAAAACCAACGCATAGTAAAAATGCCACGCGTGCCGAATCACTCTTGAACAATTTGTTATATTGTCAGCTTACTATTTTCTCTGACCCTATCATGGATCAACTCAATATGAGCTAATAAGGTTATATCCCAATCACTTATCAAATCACTAATGTGATAATCATGAGACATAAAGCCACTTTCGTGATTCGCCGAGTAACCGCTAACTTTGCCTGTCTGCAATGCGTGACGATCGAGAATGAAACTATGCTCTTTGACATCCCGCCCTCCGCGATTTGCACCATGCGCAGCAAAGCTATTGCGAAGGTCAAAGATCGTACAATCCCGAAGTGCCTTAGGATTAAACTCTATACCCATTTTTCGAAGAATTACTAACAAAGCTTGTTGCTGCATATAAATAGCATTAAAAACTCCGTAGAAATAAAGGTAGAGCTCACCAATTGACAAAGATTCACAGCGGATAAGAAAGGCATGTTTTGCCAACTGAGTATCTTCTAGCATCTACAAGCTATCTATGACAGAGTTGTAGTCTGCACTATTATCAACCGAAACAATAGAATACAGATCTGAATCTTGCTCAGTCTCAATAGCAACATCGGAAATGATTTCACGAATAGAATAAATTAAATCATCAATTTCCACGCAAATCTCCAATGGCAATATAACGCCCTGTTAAGGGGTGAGCAACGCAATATATAAGCTGCCGCATACCACCTTAACCACCAAAAATAACGCATAGTAAAAATGCCACGCGTTGCGAATCCCTCTTGAACAGTTTGTTAACTAGCGAAGCCTGTATGATCTTCGAATAATCAATGTGACAGCCCATTAACTTGCAAAGTATGTTCTATTTTCCGTACTTTATCGACAGATTTGCCAAATAAGATACTGTTTCATCACGGGTCAACTGTCTATCAAAACCTATTATCTTCCAATATGGTGGATTCGTTTTACTTGGTTCAGATAAACGCATATCCAACTGCTTTATAGTAGCCAAATCATATTCACTAACTATAATCTTTGGCTTACACGTACTGCGAGTAAAAACCGTTAGTTTAAGGGCACCAAAAATAACGTTAAAACTCACCATCCCATTACTTGGTCGAGTATTAGGATTAGCTTCTTCTGTAGAGACTGAAATACCTAGTTGCTCAACTTCTTCTTGGATATTGTCCAAGAATTCAAAAGCATTCGCCGCTGTGAGTTTGTCAAAGTAATCCTTAGAATACTCACCAATATTTTGACGCGAAGGTTTCTCTTTTATCTTCCACTCAGGCGGGTTAAGTGCCTTAACTTTCATGATTAACCTGTCAATTTGTTCGTAAACAGGCTCATTCACATTTATTCGAAAGAACTCACAACCAAGTTCAGATTTTATATCCCTTTCTCGAATGGCATCCTGCTCTTGTGTTCTTACATGAAATGGTTCATCTATCTCCACTGCAAGTTTTAAATCTGGAAAATATCCATCAATATAATACTGATTAACTGGATATTGAGATAAGAGCTTTACATCTCTTAGTGCATAGTGCAACGCGTACATCACCATAGATTCCCAACGTTTATGGCTGGTTTTTGTATGATTAAAAATAAACTTTTCGACTGTTGTAGCCACAAATAATTCCTTTAATTAAATAAACTTTCGCTACTCAAATACCACATGCAGCAATTTATCCATTGGATGTTTAGCTAGTTAACGCCCAATTAAGGTGTGAAGCACACATCCACGACACTCAATTTGAACACCTTAACCACTAAACTTAACCAAAACCGAAAATGCCAAGCGTGCTGAATCACTCTTAAATTGTTTGTTAACTTTCAATTCGTTTGATGCTAAAACTTACATTTCTTTGAATGTTTTCTTTGATTTTTAACCAACGCACCGCACCCTTCACAAGTTTGATAGTCTTTTAAAAATTGATATTTTTCAGAAAACTCTTGCCACTTATCAGCATGAAAAGAATGAACATGGTGCGCAATTTGAATAGGTGTTAAACCTTGCTTGTGTGTTACACAATATGGACAGCTAGTGACAATGTAAGTTTTTTCGAACTTTGCTTGATGAACGTCAAAAGAGCTAGGTTGAGAAAACGAAGTGTGTCCAAAACCTTTATCTTTAACATAAATTCTAGCTTTCGTTTCAGTTCCAATTACTTTATTTGGTGCTGGCAACTCTCGACTAGAGCTAGGCGAGACCTCACTTGCTCTTTTTAATTCTCGTACTAATCGACTCATCAACAACCTCAAATATATTGGTCTAGTCATTCAAGGATTTGAGCTTGAATGTAATGAAAGTTAACGCCCTGTTAAGGGGTGAGCAACGCAATACCGAAGCCGCAGCAGACCACCTTAAACACTAAAACTAACGCATAGTGAAAATGCCACGCGTTGCGAATCCCTCTTGAACAGTTTGTTAGAGCGCAACTCACAGGTTGAATAGAACTTTCAAAAGAGAATTTACCAAGGAAGAGGTCCCTAGAAATAGAACTACTGGCAAACCTATCGCTATTATCAGTTTAAACTCGACAAACTGACCAACAACTGCATCACCATATCTACCGCCCAAGAACTTTCTCGATTCGTCTCCTACTGTAGATTTGACTTCATCTGTGACCGTCTTGCGATCTTTACCGATGAATTCTTTAAACAACATAAAGCCGAAGGGAGCGATAATAATGCCGGCGATAAGGTATGAAATGTACTCAATTATGTCCGTCATATTCATTATTTTTTCTCCTGCGCTCTAACGCCCTGCTAAGGGGTGAGCAACGCAATACCGAAGCCGCCGCAAACCACCTTAATCACTAAATTCAACGCATAGT
>NZ_MDAW01000146.1:5686-7085 GCF_002875385.1 Vibrio sp. 10N.222.52.B12
ACAATTTTAAGCCGAACTAAATTTTGCAAACAACAAATTTTATGTGCTTTGATGCATTTAAGTCAGGCGTAGTCGCAAAGCAGCTATTCAATGAAACCACTTGGAACAAACAACACCGCAGAAAACGGACGGACAACACCAAATAGCGCCTTTGGAAAGCTAATCTCACAGTGCGGACTTTCAACAAAGTCACTGAAACCACGTGGAACTTACAACACCAGAGAAAACGTCATTTCAGCGAGTAAATTGGCTTTTGTACCAACAAACTCACCGAGCGGAGTTGCAACCAAAAACAGATTTTCGATTGCCCCGCCCTATCACCACCAAAGAACGAAACAACCGCTTGGAAAATAGCAATGCATTGACTTAGAACCGATGAAACTGAGCTTTGACCGTCGAAGATGGAACTATGAATCAAACAACCAGTAGCCAAGTTTTGAGCTTAGAAACATGATTTTGACTGCTAGCTTCTTCTGGCGACTAACGCCCGCTTAAGTGGTGAGC
The DNA here is from genome assembly GCF_002875385.1 of Vibrio sp. 10N.222.52.B12. Classification (NCBI taxonomy): domain Bacteria; kingdom Pseudomonadati; phylum Pseudomonadota; class Gammaproteobacteria; order Vibrionales; family Vibrionaceae; genus Vibrio; species Vibrio sp. 10N.222.52.B12. Next base: position 6,191 of record NZ_MDAW01000146.1, read on the forward strand.
AACGCAATACGATGTTTCCGCAGACCACCTTAATCACTGAAATCAACGCATAGTAAAAATGCCACGCGTTGCGAATCCGTCTTAAAGCGTTTGTTATACCTATTTGAACTTAGATTTAGCATGATAAGGTAAGATGTACACCCCTTGCAGAAGGTGATCAATTACATCAATAGCCAAACCTAGCTGAACGCTATCATGGGGCTTTACTTCATGGGCTGAATCATTACCAATGGAACGTAACTTGTGCAGTATATCAGCGCCATCTTGTGTTAAAACACCTTGAGTTACTAAATCATTAATTTTTAGGTAAAGGTTATTACCCTGAGCATTTTTATCTTTGCATATTGTTTCTACTATTGCTCGAATTCCAATTCCAGTCAGGATTGCATGATTTGAGTTTAATGAGCTTATCGTTTCTCGATAAATCGCATGTAATTTTTGCGGTATAACGAAATAGTCATTAATAGGTTGCCGCCCCTCCTCAGGGTTCGGATAAACATCTATTGTCTGAATTGGTATTACACATTCTTGTCCATCATGTGTATAACCATAATCATACTCTTCAGAGTTTTCATGCGTTGATCGGAAAACTATGCTTTCACAGCCTTGACATTGAATGATTTGATATTCGTCATACCAACTCATACCTCCATATTGACCATGATCCTCAAAGCCTTGGGTATAGATATCGGATAGTACAAGATGTTTTGTGCTTCTCTTACATACACCACAACTTGAGTCCAATTTTTGACCCACTTTCTGATCTTTACTTATCTCATTAATCGACAAGATATACTCCTAAACTCAATAATAGGTATAACGCCCTGCTAAGGGGTGAGCAACGCAATACCGAAGCCGCCGCATACCACCTTAATCACAAAAATCAACGCATAGT
>NZ_MDAW01000146.1:7108-8961 GCF_002875385.1 Vibrio sp. 10N.222.52.B12
TTGTTAGTTTGCAAACCCAAAACGTTGATTTTACGTTATTTTAAGTTTTGAAAACAATAAGCTTTATGTGCTTTGATGCACTTAAGTCAGGCTTAGTCTCCAAGCAGCTAGTCAATGAAACCACTTGGAACAAACAACGCCGCAGAAAACGAACTTACAACACCAATAAGCGCTTTTGGAAAACCAATCTCACAATGCGGACTTTCAACAAAGCCACTGAAACCACGTGAACTTTCCACACCAGAGAAAACGTCCTTTCAGCGAATAAATCGGCTTTTGTACCAACAAACTCAACGAGCAGAGTTTCAGCAAAAAAATCAAACTCAGTTAACCCTAAAGTCACCGCACCAAAGAAAAAATCAACCATTGAAACGATGCCAATTTTGGATTTTCACCACGCAAGTTAACACTGAAATTGAACACCAATATGACAATTTAGACTTTCAGCTTTTACCAATAGATCTTGCGATATAGCTGCGTTGTTCCTCTTGCAAACTAACGCCGCGTTAAGGTGTGAGTAACGCAATACCGAAGCTACTGCACATTACCTTAATCATTAAACTAAACGCATAGTGAAAATGCCACGCGTTACGAATCACTCTTGAACGCTTTGTTAGCATTCTGAGTTGTCCGCAATGCACTAGCTTTAAACTCAGGTCGTTTTGCAACAACTAAAACCCGCCAAAATTCGTAAACAGTATATAGCACCAACAAACCCGCCATCCACCAGACTACACCTTTAACAGAGAGATCAAATGCGTAAGCTAGAAATGAAACCATGTAAAGAATGGATGTGTTTGACATACCTTGTAGAACAAACCAGTCCGCCATTGTTCCTAAGTGCCCAGCTGGATAATACTTAAAATGCACTAAAACCACATCTGAAACCCAAGTAATGAGAAACAAAAACAAGAAACTGGGTGATGCAATGGATATAGACAATATTATTAACTTTATAGTATCTAGCTCAATAAAAATCGGCTTGTTAAGCTTATAAATTAGTAAAAACGCAGGAGCGATAAAGGAGACAAAAAACACGGAAATTATTACAACTGCATTCGTGTCTAAGCTTTTTAAATCATCTACTATACTCATTTGTTACCTCTTGAATGCTAACGCCCTGTTAAGGGGTGAGCAACGCAATACCGAAGCTGCCGCATACCACCTTAATCACTTAAACCAACGCATAGTGAAAATGCCACGCGTTGCGAATCCCTCTTAAACAGTTTGTTAGCTTAAAGTAGCGAGCTCCTTAGTTTTGCGTAATTTGATTGTACCTTTTTCAAAGCAGTTGGAAGCTTTCTTTCGAGCACAAAGTCAATCTCAGCAATCAAGTCTGTACGAGGATCATTTCCGAAACAACCGTCTAACTTGGTAAAATAAATATCCTGCAAGTTCGCTTTACGACTAACTTTCATAAAACGTATAAAGTCTGAATACCAGCTATACCCACTTGGTGCATTTCCAGTATGAAAATATGCTTCCACAGAATTACAGTACTCGATAAAACACTTCCAAGTTTTGGGACCAATTAGCCGCCGATCTGCTTGTTGTAACTCACAAGCAAGAGCTTTCGTTAATTCGCGTTGAGCTAAAAGCTCAATTCTGCGTTCTTCCAGAAAGTCCAATAGATCTGCAGTTGGTACTTCTTTTTTATCTAGTGATCGCCGAACTTGTGTAAACGACTTTAAATAATCTTTATGTATCTCATCGATCTTCTGTTGAATTGGCTCCACATGCAAATTGAAAAGCTGTTGTTTTCCATTTTCATATCCTTTTACACAACTCACCAACAAGTCAAAAACCTGCTTCATATCCTGAACCTTTCTTCTTTAAGCTAACGCCCTGTTAAG
>NZ_MDAW01000147.1:0-107312 GCF_002875385.1 Vibrio sp. 10N.222.52.B12
CGGACCATATAATTAGCCCCGACACAATCGAGTTTCGGGGCTTTGTTGTTTGCTATCTAACAACTAGTTCGATGACAGCTTGTAACGGTCGTCGATAACCGTCACTTCAGGGAACGATTTGCCCGCCTTCATCGCTTTCTCTGTTTCTTTCTTCACAGACTTATCAATCCAGAAGTTTGAAATATCCATTGGGTGCAAAATCCATTCGGTATTTTTTGTCATCCCATTCTTAGGAATCTTAACCCAACGCCAATGGGCATCACGTGTGTAAGGGACCATGTAACCAGGAACAATGACGTTTGCATCACCGATGTATTTTTGGATCTGACGAGACAAGTCGTAGCGTTTTTGTTGTTCAAACTCATTATCATACGCTTCAATTAGCTTATCTAGCTCTGGGCTGCTGTAGTTTGTATGTGCATTAGTTTGAGGCTTATTCGCATTATCTGAGTGGAAGTATTCCCAGTACGCAGGGATCTCACCAGAGCCCATATTCAAAAATGCTAGTTGGTGCTTCTTCTCCAGAATGTATTTAAACGCCGAAGAACCATCAACAAGGTTTAAGGTAAACTCCAAACCTGCCAACTTCGCTTGCTCTTTTAAGTACGCAATACGTGGAGTGTGTGAGTTGTAACCGTAGGTAATCGCAAAACTCAAACGCTCACCTTTATCATTGACGCGGATACCATCCGAACCAATTTTATCAAAGCCGGCTTTCTCGAAATGTTTTACTGCCTCTGCAGCATCAAACTTCGGTGGTGTGTTGCTTGGATCATCATACTCACCGTGGCCAAAACCAAGACCATGTGGCTTACGAGAGTAGTCACCACGCATTATGTTTGCGATCATACCGTCGTAGTCTGTTGCTGCCATCACACCTTTACGCACTTCTAAGTTGTCTAGCATCGGCATTGCCGTGTTCATCCACAGACCACCCGCCCCCTGAGGCGACTGGTTGAAGCCCCAGTATTTTTGTACATAGCCTTTCTTGTACACTTCACTGTCTGTTTTATCATGCCAGAAGTTAGGTAACACCATCTCGAAGTAGTCTAAATTGCCCTTCTCGAAGTGCTTCATTGCGATGTCTTCATCACGAATCACGGTAATACGAACCTTGTCTACATTGTAACGATTTTTGTAGTAACGGTTGTTATAACCCCACCAGTCTTCACCAACGTGTTTAAACGTCACGCTCTTACCTTTCTTTACTTTATCAATGTAATAAGGTGCCGCGGTAGGCTCTGATTTGAAGTTGAACTTACGAACAAAGTTGTCCGGCATACCATCTTTGTTTTCATCTTTTTCCCCTTCAAAAAAGTGCTCTGGGCGAGGCTGAAAACCATTACTTGGCATGTTGATCAGAACCATCAAAGCATCTTGGCTCTGTTCCACAGCAAGGTTTACTTGGATGGTGTAGTCATCGATTTTCTCTACGCTTACAATGCTTGTTTTAAAAAAATCGTTGTACCACGGATCAATGATGTCTTCTGACGTGTAGTACTTCATCATAAACACGTAATCATCGGCGGTTATCTTCTCACCATCGGACCATCTTGCCGTCTCATCTAACTTGAAATAAACGCTTTTGTTGTCATCGCCAAATGCCCATTCCTTAGCAAGTTGGGGAATCCATTTACCCGTATCAGGATGGCGCTGAGCGAGTTTAGGAGTGCCATCCATTAAGTATTGGCGAAGACCAGAGTTCGCATCAGGACCGACACTGCGTAACGTTTGAGGGAAGCTTCGAATAAAAGTACGGTATGTTCCACCTCGTACCGCTTCTTCTGAAGCAAACAGAGGCTCATTATTGTTTGAAATCCATTCTACCTCTGCTGGTAGCTCAGCTGCGCTAACTTGAAAGCTGGTTGCCATCAAGGTTGCCAGTGCTGCAAATGGCAGGGTTTTTATCATTGTATTCTTCCTTGTTGTGTTTACGCGGTAAGACTGATGGAGCGACAACAAGTGAATCTCGGAGAGGCTATGCCAAGGCACAGTAAAGGAAATAATAAGCGCTAATACCAAGTGAATTCCTGTCCACTTTACGTATTAATATCAGAGAGTTTCACGAGGTCATCCTAGACCTTACAACGCAGTGAATGCATCAACCTCATAGTATTCGTTACACATTTGTAACGCAACCCATCCATAACACATGCTTGCAATTTCACATCATCACAGCGAGTTATGTTACCAAAGTGTGATCGTAGCAGTCCTATCGCCTAATCTAACACTATCCGGCGATATTCAATTCAAGCTTACACCTCAGATTTTCTGTGTTAAAAAAAACAAAAAAGGTGAAGCACTTTCACTTCACCTTTCCATCTTCCATTTCAACAATGTTTACATATTCGCCAAACTTTCGTTGATGGATTTAAGCACTGCTGCTGGATCGGTAGCTTGTGTAATAGGACGACCAATCACTAGGTAGTCTGAGCCTGCTTGAATCGCATCGACTGGTGTCATAATACGACGTTGGTCGCCTTGTTCAGAACCTGCTGGGCGAATCCCAGGAGTAATGAGCTTAAACTCTTTACCAAGCTCACTCTTAAGCATTGAAGACTCTTGAGCTGAACAGACTACGCCGTCTAGGCCAGAGTTCTTAGTTAGCGTTGCAAGGCGGACCACCTGCTCCTGAGGAGCCACGTTTAAGCCAATCCCAGCTAAGTCGCTTTGTTCCATACTGGTCAGTACCGTTACACCAATCAATAACGGGCGATCTGTACCATACGGCTCTAGGATTTCACGCGAAGCAGCCATCATACGCTCACCACCGCTTGCGTGAACGTTTACCATCCATACACCCAACTCAGCGGCTGCTCGCACGGCTTTTGAACACGTATTCGGGATATCGTGAAATTTCAGGTCTAGGAACACAGAGAACCCGCGTTTATGCAGTTCACGTACGAAATCAGGACCAAATAGTGTAAACATTTCCTTGCCCACTTTTAGGCGACATGACGCAGGATCAATTCTATCTACGAATTCAAGCGCATCAGCTTGGTTGTCATAATCCAGTGCGACAATAACTTTTTGGTCGATCATTTCATCTCCTAACTATTTTTGGTTCTTATCAAATAAAGCTTAAAAAAATGCAGCGGACAGAAACTCTGCCAGCTGCATTAAAATTATTCACCGTCCAATCCGCGGATTGGCTTGATCGTCCCCCATCCTTTACAAGATGGACAATGCCAGTAAAGGGAATGGGTTGAGAAGCCACACTTCCTGCATCGGTAATGTGGCTTCACTTTTAACTGTTCACCAACCATGGCTTGCAGTGTCGATAGACTGTCCTTTGCACGACCGTCTTCTGCTTCTGCAATATGGTAATCAATAAGGCGGTAAAAGCCTTTCATGGTTGGGTTTTTCAGTAGTTGTTTCGTCAACAGCTCTTGCGCGGCACCAACGCTCTCATGATGCGCGACAAGTTGCGCCAACATTAATTCGGACGATACACCCGCCTTTTTATCGATACAGGCACGTAAGAATTCTACGAGTTCATCTTCCTGACCTAAATGGTGATAACACTCAGCAATCGTTGGTAGGACATCACTAATAAAGTCTTTATCTTGCTCAAGCACGCCTGTCAGATACTTGATGGTGTGTTTGTAATCTTCTGACTCTAAATACACCCGGCCAAGGGCAATACTCGCACGAACACATTTAGGGTCTTCTGACAGTGCTTTCTTGAAATGTTGAATCGCTTTACTGGTGTTACCATCAGCTTGGTCAAGCATGGCTAACTCGCACCAGAAATGTGCAATGTTGGCACGAATACGAGTGCGCTTCTTACCCATCTTCGCCAACTGATTTGCGTAATGAATGGCTTTTTCCCACTCACGCGTTTGTTGGTAGATGGTGACAAGTTGCTGAAGTGCACTTTCACGATGGTCTGGCTCCTCAACTAACTGTTCAAAGATTTTTTCTGCACGGTCTAAGAAACCAGAGGCCATGTAATCTTTTGCGAGCTGCTGAAGTGCGAGGTTCTTCTGATCTAGCGTGAGGCCAGAACGAGAAATGAGATTTTGGTGGATTCGAATTGCTCGGTCGACTTCACCACGAGAACGGAAAAGATTACCCAACGCTAGGTGAGTATCTATCGTTTCGTTATCAACTTGGAGCAATTCAATGAAGTGGTCAACCGCCTTATCTGATTGATCAGATAGGAGCAGGTTAAGACCCGTCACATACTGACGGGATATCTGATGAGATTGCTTCTGCTTGTCTTGCTGAGCGCTACGGTGGCCCATGTACCAACCATAGGCGGCGGCTATTGGCAATAACAAGAAGAGTAGTTCAAGCATTAAAGTTAAGCCTTATCCTTATGCCTGTTTTTCTACTGCTGGTTTTGCAGGTTGTTCTGCTTCAGCGGGCTCATACTTTTTAAGTTTCTTTTTCAGACGACGCACTTGCAGTTGAGTTTTGAACTGAATGCTAGCAAAGATAACCCATGCTATGCCAAAACCAACGACAAACACTACACCCAGCAAGGTTGATAAGTGGAACTCACCTTTCGCCAGAAGATAATTAAAGGTTACGATCTCTTGGTTTTGAGAACCTAAAGCCAGTGCAATTAAAAAGAGAGCTAAAACAGCAATGATTTTTATAATTTTCATGTTACATCACCCTTCGAGGAGTAAGTAGGTAAGATTATGCAGTAAAATGTTTCTTCAGACCATGTATATTACCAATAATCTAGTTATAAAAAAGCGGCATACACGAGAGTATGCCGCTTTTTCAAACTAATAAGAGAGCCTTAGCTATCCATATTTACGCGTTCACGAAGCTCTTTGCCTGGTTTGAAGTGAGGAACGTATTTACCCTCTAACTCCACCTTGTCGCCCGTTTTAGGGTTGCGACCTACGCGAGGCTCGCGGTAATGAAGAGAAAAACTACCAAAGCCACGGATCTCAATACGGTCACCGGTCTCTAGTGTAGAGGCCATGTGCTCTAAAATATCTTTTACAGCATCTTCTACCTCTTTCGCTGATAAATGTGTTTGCTCAGCGCAGAGTCTTTCAATCAGTTCAGACTTAGTCATAGTTGCCCTCTTTGAGTATCTTTATCACTCATTATAGTAAGTAATACTAATTCCAACAAACACTTGCTATCAATTCTAGACAATTTTTACACAAAATGTGCAATCAAAAAATGTCTTTTTTTAGCATAGTTTATCAACATTAGTATTACTACTTAGTTTATAGCAAGCATAAAAAAGGAGCCTTGCGGCCCCTTTTTAGCTTAAGCGAGTAAATTATTCGCCTTTAGCAGCTTTGAAAGCGTCAGCCATTGCATTACCAAAAGCAGCTTCGTCTTGCTTGTTGATAGATGCCATTGCTTCTTGCTCATCAGCTTCATCTTTAGCTTTGATAGATAGGTTGATTACGCGGTTCTTACGGTCTACACCTGTGAACTTCGCTTCAACAACATCACCAGCACTTAGGATTAGAGAAGCATCTTCTACGCGATCGCGTGATACTTCAGAAGCACGGATGTAACCTTCAACGCCTTCTGCGATTTCAACTGTAGCGCCTTTAGCGTCAACAGCAGTTACAGTAGCGTTAACTAGAACACCTTTCTTGTTGTCAGCAACGTAAGCATTGAATGGGTCGTTTTCCATTTGCTTAACGCCTAGAGAAATGCGCTCACGCTCAGCGTCTACTGCTAGAACAACTGCAGAGATCTCGTCGCCTTTCTTGTACTCACGTACAGCTTCTTCGCCAGCAACATTCCAAGAAATGTCAGATAGGTGAACTAGACCGTCGATGCCGCCTTCTAGACCGATGAAGATACCGAAGTCAGTGATAGACTTGATCTTACCAGTAACTTTGTCGCCTTTAGCTTGTGCTTCAGCGAATGACTGCCATGGGTTAGCTTTACACTGTTTCAGACCTAGAGAAATACGACGACGTTCTTCGTCGATCTCAAGAACCATAACCTCAACTTCGTCGCCAACATTAACAACTTTAGATGGGTGGATGTTCTTGTTAGTCCAATCCATTTCTGAAACGTGTACTAGACCTTCAACGCCTTCTTCGATTTCAACGAAGCAGCCGTAGTCAGTTAGGTTAGTTACGCGACCAGTTAGTTTGTGACCTTCTGGGTAACGCTTAGCGATTGCTACCCATGGATCTTCGCCTAGTTGCTTAAGACCTAGTGATACGCGAGTACGCTCACGGTCGAACTTAAGAACTTTAACTTGGATCTCGTCACCAACGTTAACGATTTCAGATGGGTGCTTAACGCGCTTCCAAGCCATATCTGTGATATGTAGAAGACCGTCAACGCCACCTAGGTCAACGAACGCACCGTAGTCAGTAAGGTTCTTAACGATACCTTTAACTTCAGAACCTTCTTGTAGAGTTTCTAGAAGCTCGTCACGCTCAACGCTGTTCTCAGATTCGATAACTGCACGACGTGAAACAACTACGTTGTTACGTTTTTGGTCAAGTTTGATAACTTTGAACTCTAGCTCTTTGTTTTCTAGGTGAGCAGTGTCGCGGATTGGACGTACGTCTACTAGAGAGCCAGGAAGGAAAGCACGGATACCGTTTAGTTCAACAGTGAAACCGCCTTTAACTTTACCGTTGATGATACCAACAACAGTTTCAGCTTCTTCGTAAGCTTTCTCAAGAACGATCCAAGCTTCGTGACGCTTAGCTTTCTCACGAGAAAGTTGAGTTTCACCGAAACCATCTTCAACAGCGTCTAGAGCTACGTCTACTTCAGCACCAACTTCAACTTCAAGTTCGCCAGCAGCGTTCTTGAACTGTTCAGCAGGGATAGCAGATTCAGACTTAAGACCAGCGTCAACAAGAACGAAACCGTTCTCGATAGCTACTACAGTACCTTTAACGATGCTGCCTTGTTGGAATTCTGTTTCGTTTAGAAACTCTTCAAAGAGTTGAGCAAAAGATTCAGTCATTTATTTAATCTTCAATAAATTAAACGTCCACGGGTATCCTACCGCATGGGGTTATTAAATTCGCCAGTCATCATCCTTGCGACCAACGCTCTTAGTCTAGCCGAGTGTTATTACTCAGCTAGCTTCGATTCGATATATTGTAGTGCCTTTTCTACTACTTCGTCGATACTCATCGACGTAGAATCTAGCACAAGCGCATCCTCTGCAGGGCGTAGTGGTGCCACTGGGCGGTTACGATCGCGATCGTCACGCTCTTGGATCTCGCTCAAAAGGTCAGCAAATCTAACATCTAACCCTTTCTCTTGCAACTGTTTAAGGCGTCGATTTGCACGCTCTTCTGCGCTCGCATCAAGGAAAATTTTCGCTTGTGCATTCGTGAATACGACCGTACCCATATCACGGCCATCAGCAACCAGACCCGGAGCGGTCTCAAATGCACGCTGACGGCGCAATAATGCTTCACGAACGCGTGGCAGAGCTGCTACTTTAGACGCCGCCATCCCCGTTTCTTCTTTACGAAGCTCACCAGAGACGTCTTCGCCTTCTAGAATCACTTTTACTAGGTCACCTTCAGCAACAAACTGAACGTCTAGATGAGTAGCAAGTGGAACAAGCGCATCTTCTGACTCAGTGTCTACGCCGTGGTGAATCGCTGCGAGTGCAAGTACACGATAAATTGCGCCAGAATCAAGAAGATGAAAGCCCAACTTCTTCGCCAGCAACATACATAAAGTGCCTTTACCTGCACCACTAGGTCCATCTACGGTAACAACCGGAGTTTGAGAGGACATGTTTTTCTCCACGTTGATGTGCGAATTTCGGTGCTTCCACCCAAATTCATTTCATTCTTAATTTTACGGTGCGGGAGTATATACCTAATAGCCTCAGGATACCATTTCTTTGCCCTCTCCCCGGTTCAGAATTTGCCGTTTTCTCTCTTCTGATTTTTTCTCTTTAAAACGCAATACCAAATGGCGGATTTTCTCTAAGTTTCATTTTTCCGACCCGATCACATATTAGTAATACAATATTATTGTATATTAAATCATCTTATCGACGACCCTATAAAAATTGAGAACACAATATGAAGAAATTAGCGCTTACTTTTCTTGCTGCCAGCATTGCCTCTGCGTCTGCTATGGCTGCAACTTCGTCTAATGAATTAGCGAACAAATATGAGCTAGATCCGACAAAGGCTCCAGCTCAAAACTTTGATATGACGAATTGGAAAATTACCTTGCCTGAACTAACTAAAGAAGGTGAACGCAAAGGTAAAGCATTAGAAATAGCCAAAGATGAGCTGGGCAATACAGAAAACCCTTATGTTCACCCTGAGTGGTTCTATACCAACAAAGAAACAGGCGCCGTGGTTTTTGTTGCACCAAATGAAGCACCGACCACTCCTAATAGTAAGAACACCCGTAGTGAACTTCGTGCCATGCTTGCTACGCACTACGGTGAGCCAAAAAACAACTTTGTCGCCGCTTCTCACCCAAATGCTGCTGAGTATGGTGCGATTGGTGGCGAGCTAAACGCGACCCTATCTGTTGACCAAGTAAGTACAAGTGGCAACTACAAAAAGAATGGCGCATTCGCTGTCGTGATTGGCCAAATTCATGGCTCTGACAATGAGCCTTTAAAGATTTCTTACCGAAAACTGCCTGAGCATGAATACGGCTCTCTTTCGTGGAACTACGAGTTAAACCCAACCAAAGAACTTCAAGACGCGAAAGATGAAAATGGTAAGAAACTTCGCCAAGACATCCGCCACAACGTGTTCGGACAATACAACTTACGTAAAGGCGACGCAGACCCACAAGACGGCATCAAACTGGGAGAAATCTTCTCATACAGCGTGAATGTGGAAGGTGAGATCATGCACCTGACTTTCACTAAGAACCCTGGTGAGAAAAATGAAGTCACTAAGACATTTGATGTGAATCTAGCAGAAGGCAAATACCAAGGTCATGAAGTAGACCAAGGCTATGGTAACGATTGGATGTATTACAAAGCCGGTGCTTACAACCAATGTAACACGAAGAAGAGTAGTTCAGACTGTGAATGGCGCGGTATGGAAGCGGGTGATTATGCTCAAGCAAGCTTCTATCAGTTAGAACTGAACCAATAACGGTTAGAGCTGAACTAACAACCCTCAGCGGAAACAAAAAAACCAACTAAACAGTTGGTTTTTTTGTTATTTCTTAAACATTACACAATTGGCTTTTGACCACGCTCTGCAAGTTTAAGCACAACACTGTCTGCTACTTTGCCTGCAACACCGGCAAGCTTGTCTGCCAGTTTTTTCTTTTGCACGTAATGCACTGCTAGTACGGTTTTCTCTTTGCATGCCGCAACAACCAGATCGTCGGAAGTGCTGATTTCATCTACCAGTCCTAGCTCTTTCGCTTGCGTACCAAACCAGTGCTCACCTGTTGCGACTTTTTCAAGTTCTAGTGCTGGGCGACGTTCATTGATGAAGTCTTTGAACAGTACGTGTGTTTCTTCAAGTTCTTGTTTGAACTTATCACGCGCTTTGTCGGTGTTCTCACCAAACATCGTTAGTGTACGCTTGTACTCACCAGCTGTTAGCTGCTCATATTCGATATCGTGTTTTTTCAACAGTTTGTTGAAGTTAGGGATCTGCGCGATAACGCCGATAGAACCTACAATCGCAAACGGCGCAGACACAATCTTGTCTGCCACACATGCCATCATGTAGCCACCACTTGCTGCCACTTTGTCGACAGAAATCGTCAGAGGCAGACCTGCAGCTTTGATTCGATCAAGTTGAGAAGATGCTAAGCCATAGCCATGGACCATACCACCACCAGACTCTAGACGAAGCAGCACTTCATCGCCTTCACGAGCTACTGCTAATACTGCAGTGATCTCTTCACGTAGAGAGCCCACTTCTTTTGCATCAATACTTCCGTTGAAGTCCAACACGAACAGATGCGGTTCGCGCTTGCTATCAAGAGAACCTTCTTTGCTCGCTTGTTTGATTTCTTTCTCGCGAGATTTGTTCTTTTCTTTCTCTTCCTTCTTAGCCGCTTTATCACGAGCTTTGATGAAAGCGCCATCGTGCAAGTGATGTTCTAACTGTTCGATTGCATCTTTATGACGCTCAGAAAGATTGGTGACTTCCAATTCGCCTTTCGCAGCACCCGATTTACCACCCGCCGATTTTGCAATAATCAGCAGCACAACCACGGCCGCAACAACGGTGATAATCTTGGCTAAAAACAGACCATAATCTAATAAAAATTCCAATGAGAGTTCCTCTATCTCATACCAGTAATAGTCATCAATATGTTACGTAGAAAAATCAGAGAGAAGGCAAGAAAATCAGTAACCTCTTGTTCTGATTGATGGTGTTCAAATAACATACCGGACAACCGTTCTGGAATTGGTATAACACATGAATTGGTGTATTGTAACCAACTTGTCACGATTACCAAGATTTTCCATTGAGAAACAGGCGCATTTCTACACCAAGATGACGTCTGTTCGTCGGAATTAGATACAATAATAAGGATTAACTACCGTGAACTACTCCGTTTCAGCAGATGCCCTAAAAGGTAAAGTCATTCTTGTCACTGGTGCAGGCAATGGTATTGGTCGCCAAGCGGCACTTTCTTACGCTCAGCACGGTGCGACTGTGATTCTACTTGGTCGAAACGTTCAAAACCTTGAATCCATCTACGATGAAATCGAATCTGCAGGTTACCCTCAACCCGCGATCATTCCACTTGATCTAAAAGGCGCAACTAAGCAGCACTACATCGATATGGCAGAAACCATCGAAGGTCAATTTGGTCGTTTGGATGGCCTGCTGCACAACGCTGGCGTTTTAAGCACGCTGTGCCCGTTTGAGCAAATCAATGAAGAAGACTTTGACGACATCATGCAGATTAACGTGAAAGCAGAAGTCTTGATGACTCAGGCACTGCTGCCTATCATGCGCAAATCAGATGCTGGTCGTATTGTCTTTACCTCTTCAACGGTTGGCCATTCAGGCCGTGCTTTCTGGGGTTCGTACGCCATCTCCAAATTTGCCGTCGAAGGCATGATGCAGGTTCTCGCCGACGAACTGAGTGACACACCAATGCGAGTTAATGCCATTAACCCCGGTGCAACTCGTACTCGTATGCGTGAAAAAGCCTACCCTGGTGAAGATTCAAATACATTAAAAACACCTTTAGATATTATGCCGTTGTACCTGCATTTAATGGATCCAGCCGTCACTGATATCAACGGTCAGTGTATTGACGCACAACCAAAGCGTAAGTGATAAATTCTCACGACCTCGCATAATCGATTGAAAAGGCAGCAAACGCTGCCTTTTTTCGTATTTCTGCCTATAAAAATCTTGCGACTTTCCATCACAGAAATATACTGTACATATATACAGGTATTTTATTATGCAAGACATTATTCAGAATTTAAAAAGCCAACATCTTGTTTGGCAAGCAAATTTAACCAAAGCTGATACACACCAGACTCTCCATAGCTCAGGTTTTCCTGAGTTAGATACCTTGCTTGGGGGCGGTTTTCCTCCCCATGGCGTCGTGGAAATGGAGTCCGTTGGCAGTATTGGTGAATTGCGTCTTTTAGCGCCTTATTTAAAAGCATCTCTGGCAAGAGGAGTAACGGCATTCATTCAGCCTCCCGCATTGATGAATTCATTGTTCCTACACAGCATTGGGTTGGACATCAACCAAGTATGGGTTGTCACACCGGAACATCAACGCGATGCCTTATGGGCAGCAGAGCAATGCCTCAAAAGCGGCGTATGTACTAACGTTTTGCTATGGCAAGATGAACTAGAGATCCACCAAGTAAAACGCCTGCAAGTGGCAAGTGAGCAAGGCGCTTGCCCTCTGTTTATGCTCAAACCTAACATGGCAAATCGCTTGTCTTTGCCTGTGTCACTCAGCTTAAAACTTCACGGTCACGAGCAAGGTGTGAGTGTAGAAGTGCTCAAAAGAAAAGGCGGTTGGAGCAAAGGCAGCGTCGATATCAACTTCCAGCACCACTACCCGCAACTGGTGATTCCAAGCACAACTCGTATTCCATCCACGGTGGTCAATTTCCCATTGGCGAATCAAGGTTAGTGATATGGCTTTGTGGATATACTTGCACTTCCCTCGCCTACAGTTAGATGCACTCTTTGGTGATAACCAAGAGCAGCCCGTGGTGATTGTAGAAAGCCAACGTTGTCGGATCATTCAATACAACAAGATTGCCGAGCAACAAGGCATTAAGCCAAATATGGGCTTGGGTAGCGCGGCTTCTTTGTGCCGGGATTTGCAAGTGCATCCTTATCATCCGCAAACCGAATTGAGCAAGTTACAAGAAATTGCTCAATGGCTGTATTTGATTACGTCTGATGTCGTATTGATGCCAAGCCAAGGGGTTCTACTACGCGCAACCCCGATGCTTAACTTATATGAAGGGCTGCAAAATTACTGGCAAAAAGTCACGACTCACCTAGCAACGCTCAAGCTGAGCTTTCAGTTCGGCTGCGGCTTTTCACCCTTTTCAGCCAAATTGATGGCCTTATCTGGCAGTAATTGTTTGAGTGAAGATAAAGCCTTCATGCTACAAGCGTTACAACCTTTGCCACTGACATTGACCGATTTGTCGACCTCAACTGTCGATAAGCTACAGCGCGTTGGAGTTACAACCCTCGAAGGTTTGCTTGAGTTGCCGTTACAAGATATTGCTCGCCGATTTGATATCGATTTAGTCAACTACGTTGGGCGGTTAACAGGCCAGTTCAAACATCCTGTTGATTTTTATCATCCAACAGAATCATTCCAAGTCTATCTAGAATTGCTGTTTGAAATTGAAAACGTGCAATGGGTGGAAAGACCGTTAGCCAAGCTCCTTCAGCAGCTCGAAACCTTCCTCAAGCTGCGCGATAAAGTCGCGTTTGAGCTGTGCTTGACGCTCCACCAGCGAGATAAGCAAGAACAACATCTTCAATTGACTTCAGCGCAGGGCGATTACTTATATCAGCGTTGGCAACAACTCGCCAGTTTGAATCTAGAATCATTGACCTTAAACGGCCCAGTGATGGGCTTAACGTTAAAAATCGTCCGTCAAGGAGAGCCTTTAAGCGCAACTCGTGATCTCTTTGCTGGGCAAAAGGGCCAAATGAATGCATTAGAGTTGCTCTCTCTACTGCAAGCTAAATTGGGTAAAAGCGCAGTACTCAAACCGAATATCGCCTGCGACCCAAGACCTGAGAAAGCCAGTCAGTATCGCCCAGCCGATGAGCCGGATGTGTCGATTAACACCATCCCTGCGTTGTTACGCCCAGCGATGCAATTACCCGAACCTATCGCGCTACAAGAGCAAGTATCTCTCATTCATGGACCAGAGCGAATTGTCTCTGGATGGTGGGATGGCGATGAAATCATGCGTGATTACTACGTAGCACATACCAAGCAAGGGCGCTGGTTATGGGTCTTTCGCGATCAACACAAGCATTGGTTTCTTCATGGCTATTTTTGTTAAATCGGCAGTTATTTTTGTTAGGTTGTTATGAGTTACGCAGAACTATTTTGTCAGTCCAATTTTTCCTTTCTCACTGGGGCTTCTCATGCGGAAGAGTTAGTACTGCAAGCCGCTTTTTATCGTTATCAAGCTATTGCGATTACTGATGAATGCTCTGTTGCCGGTGTCGTCAAAGCGTACGCGACTATTAAACAGCACAAGCTCGATATTAAACAAATCGTTGGCAGCATGTTTTGGTTGAACGAGGAATGCCAAGTCGTGCTGCTTTGCCCTTGTCGAAAAGCCTACGCTGAGCTGTGCCGTATCATCACCAATTCAAGAAGACGCAGCGAGAAAGGCAGCTACCAACTTTCCGAATGGGATTTAATGTCGATTCGTCACTGTTTCGTGCTGTGGTTACCTGCACATCAGGAAAGTGATCACTACTGGGGACGTTGGCTTAATCAACACCATTCCGAACGATTATGGGTCGCGATTCAACGTCACCTCAGTGGAAGTGATGAAGCATACACAACTCATTGTGAGTTATTGGCTAATGAATTTCAGCTTCCTATTACCGCTTGTGGTGGTGTTTTGATGCATGCTGTCGAACGCCTACCTCTACAGCACGTACTCACTGCCGTTAAGCATGGATGCAATGTCGATAAACTTGGTTTTGATCGCCTATCCAATGCAGAAAGAGCGTTGCGCCCAATGAATAAGCTACTCCGCATCTATAAACCAGAGTGGCTTGCAGAAAGCAAAACCATCGCAGATTTGTGCGAATTCGAGCTGTCTGAACTGAAATACGAGTACCCAACCGAACTCATTCCAGATGGTTACACACCAGACTCTTACTTACGTTTTTTAGTTGATCGAGGTAAGCAACGACGCTTTCCCGAAGGAGTTCCAACAGACATCAATCAAACGATTGAGCGTGAACTCACACTCATTAAAGAGCTAGAGTACCATTATTATTTTCTAACCATTCACGACATTGTGATGTTCGCTAAGCAGCAAAGCATCCTCTATCAAGGACGTGGATCCGCGGCTAACTCCGTGGTGTGCTACTGCTTAGAAATCACCGCGGTTGACCCGAGGCAAATCTCTGTCTTATTCGAGCGTTTTATTAGTAAAGAGCGAGACGAGCCGCCAGATATCGATGTGGATTTCGAGCACGAGCGTCGTGAAGAAGTGATTCAATACATCTACAAAAAGTACGGGCGCGAACGTGCTGCTTTGGCAGCCACCGTGATCAGTTATCGCTTTAAAAGTGCAGTGCGTGAAGTAGGAAAAGCGTTGGGGATTGAAGAAACTCAACTCGACTTTTTCATTAAAAACGTCAATCGCCGTGATCGTAGCCAAGGTTGGCAAGCGCAAATCATCGAATTGGGGTTACAACCAGAGTCATTAAAAGGCCAGCAGTTTATCCAGTTGGTGAATGAGATCATCGGATTCCCGCGCCATTTATCTCAGCATGTCGGCGGCTTTGTGATTTCATCTGGCCCTTTATATGAACTGGTGCCTGTCGAGAATGCCTCGATGGAAGATCGCACCATTATTCAATGGGATAAAGATGATTTAGAAAGCTTAAAGCTATTGAAAGTCGATGTACTTGCACTTGGCATGTTGAACGCGATCCGTAAATGCTTTCAATTAGTCGAGAAGCACCACCAGCGATCCCTGTCGATTGCCGAGATCACGCGCCTGCAAGACGATCCGCACGTATACCGCATGATCCAAAAAGCCGATACTGTTGGCGTATTCCAGATTGAGTCTCGCGCGCAGATGAGCATGCTGCCACGCTTAAAACCTGCACGTTACTACGACTTAGTCGTGCAGATTGCCATTGTTCGTCCGGGCCCAATCCAAGGAGATATGGTGCACCCGTTTTTAAAAAGACGAAATGGTGAAGAACCGATCAGCTACCCATCGGAAGAAGTGAAAAACGTACTAGAGCGCACCATGGGCGTACCGATTTTCCAAGAACAAGTGATCAAGTTGGCAATGGTCGCGGCTGGTTTTAGCGGCGGTGAAGCGGATCAATTGCGTAGAGCAATGGCAGCATGGAAGAAGAACGGCGATCTCGCTAAATTCAAACCAAAGCTTATCGATGGGATGCTTGAACGCGGCTACGATCTTGAGTTTGCCGAACGTATCTTTGATCAGATTTGTGGCTTTGGTGAGTATGGTTTTCCTGAGAGCCATTCCGCCTCTTTCGCGGTACTGGCTTATTGCTCTGCATGGCTAAAGTTCTACTATCCCGCTGAGTTCTATACTTCGCTACTGAATAGCCAACCCATGGGCTTTTATAGCCCTTCACAGCTGGTTCAGGATGCACGTCGACACGGAGTGGAAGTACTGCCTACTTGCGTAAACCACTCACACTACCAGCACCACTTGGTAAAACGCCCCAATGGACGCCTTGGTATCCAACTAGGCTTGCGGTTAGTCAAAAGCCTTAATGAAGAAAACGCTATCCGCTTGGTTGAACACCGCCCAACTCATGGTTATCGTTCTATCCAAGAGGTAAAACAAATTCTGAGAAGTCGTCGTGATATTGAGTTATTAGCTTCTGCGAATGCTTTTCAAATACTCTCAGGTAACCGATATAACGCACGTTGGTCAGCTATGGATTCGTTATCAGACTTGCCCTTATTTAATCAAATTGAAGAGCCTGAGGTGAGCTATCAACCTCAGCCTTCTGAGTACGAAAATCTCATTGAAGATTATGCCAGTACAGGGTTATCACTTAGCCGTCACCCAATTACCCTACTGGAGGAAGCTGGCAAACTACCACGCTTTACTCGTATGAAGCAGCTCGTAGAAAAAGAGCACAAGTCCTTGGTAACGGTTGTCGGTGTCGTCACAGGCAGGCAATCCCCAGGCACTGCAGCTGGCGTCACCTTTTTCACGTTAGAAGACGACACTGGTAACATTAATGTGGTTGTGTGGCGAGCAACAGCGCGCGCGCAGAAACAAGCTTATCTCACCTCAAAGGTGTTAATGGTAAAAGGAATTTTAGAAAGAGAGGGAGAAGTCACGCACATCATTGCAGGTAGGCTCATTGATTGCACTCAACACCTTGCGGGACTGCAAAATAAATCGCGGGATTTTCATTAAAGAAATGAGAATAGAGACAGATTGACACCGGGTAAACTGAATAAAATAAAGGGAGGTCGCCCCTCCCTTTTCAATTCCGCTGAAATTAGTCATCAGCTTCCGCTTCCGTACGTTTTTTCTTGTATTCCCTATACAGTAACAAAGATAAAGTCATAATAACTTTAGATGTTAGCCATATCATTAAAAGGAAGTACCCTATACTGATGAGTCGAGTTGACTCGTAGGTGAAAAGTAACGTGATATACCTGACATATTTCACTTTAAAAAATATGTAAGTAAAGTATAGCAACTTATGAAGCAGACATCATAAAAACTTATGAATGAGTTTGTAACAAGATAATTATACCTTGGATAACCTAAACCACCTGACGCAAACGTTCTTGTGCAACTTCAACAAGAAGATCTGGTTGGAACTTAGATATAAAGCGGTCACAGCCCACCTTTTGCACCATGGCTTCATTAAAACTCCCACTTAAAGAAGTATTTAGCGTGATGAACAGTTTGGACATTCTCGGATCACTACGGACTTCATGCGTCAGTCGATAGCCATCCATTTCTGGCATTTCAGCATCAGTAATCATCATCAGTAACTCGTTCGCGACATCTTTACCTTCGTCACACCAACGTTTTAATACCGTCAATGCTTCAAGGCCATCTCGGCACTCAATAATATTCAAACCTAATTGAGACAAGGTATCACGTACTTGGTTACGAGCTGTTGAGGAGTCATCCACAATCAGCACATTACGACCAATCATAGCTTGAGCAAGTTCGTGGTCTAACACGCCTTCAGAAATCGTGACATCGTAATGGATGATTTCCGCTAACACCTTTTCTACATCGATGATTTCGACGATTTGAGAGCTATCCCCTTCTTTCACTTGGGTAATTGCCGTGAGGTAGTTAGAGCGACCAGATGTGGAAGGTGGAGGCTGAATTTCGGTCCAAGCTGTATTGATGATGTTTCGTACAGGCCCAACAAGGAAGCCTTGAACTGAGCGGTTATATTCCGTGATGATCAGGTTTTCTTCTTCCGCTTCACCACGCAAAGGGGGAAAGCCAATTGAACCACGCAAATCAATCACAGGTACTGCTTCACCACGGAGAGAAGCGACACCACGAATATTGTAGTGCGAACCAGGTAGCTTGGTCAGTGGCGGCAGTTTGATCACCTCTTTCACTTTGAAAACGTTGATCGCAAATAACTGGCGACTATTTAATGTGAACAGCAAAAGCTCCAGTCGGTTCTCACCCACTAGATTCGTACGCTGATCCACTGTATTTAACACTCCGGACATACCACTACCTAACTCTGAATAACTATCCTTCACTCTTTAAAGAAAACCGTGCTGAAACAACAAAGTAAAACTTTTGTATGAGTGTTTTACATTACTTAGGGAAATTACATTAATGCTATTGATATAGCAATGAAGCAAAGCTCAGATTGGCGCTTTGCATCAAATTGGCGATCAAAAAAGGGTGAACTCTTAAAGCTCACCCTTTAAAACTACGCCACAACAATACGGGAAATTAGCCTTCAATTACCTTCATCAGTAACTGACCATCATACAAAGCTTGTTTGATAAGCGCGGCACCCGGCATGGTCGCTTGTTTGTAGAAACGAGATTCCACCAGCTCAAGATCTTGGTGGTAGACCGGTAAACTCTGCTCTTCAATGCAGCGGCGAACGGCAGGATAAAGCACCTCTTTCGCTTGGTTGATTACCCCACCAATCAAAATCTTCTCTGGGTTAAACAAGTTGATCACAATAGCAATTGCAGACCCCAAGTAACGACCAAGCTTCTCGATAACATCGACAGCCAAAGGATCACCATTTGCCGCCGCCTCACAAATACTTTCGATGCTCATTTCTTCCTGATCAGCAAGAATTGAGGGTTCGCCATCAGCAATACGAGTCACCACTTCTTCACGAATAGCTTGTGAACTCGCAACGGTCTCTAAGCAGCCAATGTTACCACAGTGACAACGTTTACCATTCGGGTCAATTTGAATATGGCCAAGTTCTCCAATGTTTCCATGACGGCCTTGTAGGACACGCCCATCTAAGATGATACCGGCCCCCAAGCCGTGGTGAATCGAAATCAGAACCGAGTTATCGTTCTCTTGTGAGTGACCAAACAGCTTCTCAGCCAATGCCCACGCACGTGTATCGTTGGCAATAAACACTGGTAAACCTGTTGCTTTGTAGATCTCAGGCCCTAGAGCAAGGTTCTCAACATTGTAATGCGGCATTTGCAGCACAATACCCTGCTCTGAGTTCACCAGACCAGGCAACGTGATAGCAATACTAGTCACACGATCAAGTTGATCGGCGTAGGTTTGAAAGAATTCATCAATTTCGTAGAGTAAGCGTTCCAAAACATCATCTTGATCGCGCTCGTGGATATCGATTTTGGTATCGATAAGCACATCCCCACCAAGTTCATGCAAAGCAATGGTCAAATACCCTCGCCCTAAACGCATCGATAAGAATTGCCAGCCTTCATTATTGACTTGCAAACCTACCGCTGGACGGCCACGACTGGTCGCCTCTTGCACGGTAGTTTCATGAATCAGATGTGCTTCAATCAACTCTCGAGTGATCTTAGTGATACTCGCAGGTGCAAGCTCACTTTTCTTGGATAAATCGATTCGAGAAATTGGACCCTTCAGGTCAATTAGTTTGTATACACGACCAGCATTGACCTGTTTGATATGATCAATATGGCCCGGTTGAGCCATGTACATCTTGCACTCCGAAATTCTATAACGGGATAATTTTTTTACTTTGCGAAGTAATTGTGAAGTGAATTGATAAATCCCCGTGACAAGCATCACGTATAAACATGTTTGTTTGTGTATTCAATCAAATAACGAGAAATCTACTCCTGTTAAATTGTTTAAAAATTGACTTATTTTATTCATCAAATTAGGAGGCAAAGCCTGAGACTCAGCGTTTTTTCAGCACTTTGACCTAAATACGAACAATATGTACATAGTGTGCATATACTTAGCGAGAATAGAATTCCAGTTATCTCGTCCTACACCTGCATTCTTCGGAGAATCTATGACTTCTATATTGAGAAGAACAAAAATCGTCACAACGCTAGGCCCTTCAACCGACAAAGACAATGTCCTTGAAGAAATCATCAAAGCGGGCGCAAACGTCGTACGTATGAACTTTTCCCACGGTACGAGCGAAGACCATATTCAACGAGCCAATAAAGTCCGTGCGATTGCGGCTAAACTGGGTCGACAAGTTGCTATTCTCGGCGATTTACAAGGCCCTAAAATACGAGTCTCAACTTTCCAAGATGATAAAATCATCCTCAGTGTCGGAGACAAGTTCACTTTAGATAGTGACTTACCTAAAGGCGAAGGCAACCAAGAATCGGTTGGCTTAGATTACAAAGAACTTCCACAGGACGTCTCAACTAACGATATCCTGTTACTTGATGATGGCCGAGTACAGCTCCAAGTTACCAGCGTTGAAGGAAATAAAGTTCACACCCGAGTCACTGTTGGTGGTCCATTGTCCAACAACAAAGGCATCAACAAAAAAGGTGGCGGTCTTTCTGCGGATGCTCTAACAGAAAAAGATAAGGCAGACATCCTAACCGCAGCAGAAATCAAAGTGGATTACTTAGCCATCTCATTCCCTCGCAACGGGGAAGACATGAACTACGCACGTCGTTTAGCGCGTGACGCTGGCTTAGAAGCGAAGCTTGTCGCTAAAGTCGAGCGAGCAGAGACGGTAGCGAACAATGAATCAATTGATGACATCATCCTCGCTTCCGATGTGGTGATGGTGGCTCGTGGTGACTTAGGGGTAGAAATTGGCGATCCAGAGCTTATCGGCGTACAGAAAAAGCTGATCCGCCGTGCGCGTAGCTTAAACCGCATTGTTATCACTGCAACCCAAATGATGGAATCTATGATGGCCGCACCGATGCCAACTCGTGCAGAAGTAATGGACGTTGCCAACGCCGTGCTTGATGGTACAGACGCCGTTATGCTTTCAGGTGAAACAGCTGCGGGTTTATACCCAGTAGAAACCGTTAAATCCATGGCAGAAGTCTGTATGGGTGCAGAAAAAATGTCAGAAGCAAGCCTCTCGACTTACCGATTGGATCGCACGTTTGCGACCGCAGAAGAGACCATTGCAATGTCGACTATGTATGCTGCCAATCATATGGAAGGCGTAAAAGCGATGATTTCATTAACAGAATCAGGCCGCACAGCATTGATGATGTCACGTTTGAGTTCTGGTCTACCGATTTTCGCACTCTCTCGTAACGAGTCCACATTGAACCGTGCAGCACTATACCGTGGTGTAACACCAGTGTTCTTTGATTCTAAGGGGGGCGCTGGATTGACGACCGCTCACGCGGCAATTGTAACGCTTAAAGAACAAGGATTGCTCGATGAAGGGGATCTCGTGATCTTCACTCAAGGTGATGTCATGGATGTGGTTGGTTCAACGAACTGTATGCGAATCCTATCTGCGTAGCATTTGACTCGAATACATGACAAAGGCTCCAACTGGAGCCTTTTCTTTTATCTAATTACGGATTCAAACCTAAGCGGTCTCTCGGCCATCTACGTTTAACTTATCATAGAGCTGAATTAGGTTAAAACCCGCTTGTAGTCCGAGTTGGTAGTCATGCTCTAGCGCTTCTGGGTCACTAAGTAGAGAAGAGGACTGGAGCTCTTCTTTAGGAGCCAACTGGAGGATAAAGGTATCATCCGGTGGTGCAGACAAGAAAGCTTGTGTCAGTTCGAACGTTTGATAGTGAATCATCAACATATCTGCCAGCCCAGAGTCGAAGTTCTCCCCGATCAAATGACTCAAACGATACAAATTGTCCGCCCCAAACAACCAACGTCCGCCATTCAGCAGTTTGTGGCCAGTTAACTTAGAGTCATGAGCGGCATTGATTTTTTGTTGAAGGAAGTCACTCCAATCATCTTTCCATTGAGTAACTTTTTGTTGCCAAGATTCTTGTACTGAATTAATAGATTCTCGATACCACTCAACGCCACCATCACCAATCTCACTTTGCGCTTTAGCTTCTGATTCAGAAAAAGGCTCGGTACGAATCACAATAATATTACGTGCATTTTGTCGCCATGCTTCTTGCACTGGGATAGACGCAGATACACCTCCATCCACAAACTGCTGACCATTAATACTCACGGGGCTTTGGTACAATTTTGGTATGGCGCACGTCGCTACCATGGTATTAACCCAATTTGGGCTCAAAATCGGCAGGTATTGATCTGAGAGAGTGTCGGCGTTAGTAACCGCTGCGAAGGCGTTACGGGCTCCTAACACACTTTTACCCATATCTAAGTCAAGTTTGTAAGGGTAATCCTGAATCCGCTCTAAGGCCCATTCTAGCCCCAAATACTGCTTTTTACGGATGTAGCGGAAGAGATTGAAGAATTCGTCAGATGTCGTGAGGTCAGTAATGAAAGCTTTCCCCATTCCGTGTTGTCGGCAGAGATAAGCACAGAGGTTAAGCGCGCCGGCTGAAGTTCCATAGAACTCATCAAACGGGTCGAAATTGGAAAGAAGAAATGCATCCAATACACCAGCGGTAAAAATCCCTCTCTGCCCTCCACCTTGTGCGACAAGGGCAGTTTTGCCATTTCTAAAGCGCTCGTAAACATCTACATCAAGCTCTGCATGGCTGTCGGTGATTATACCGCTGTTACGTATCATAGGCGTGATGCCAGTATGTTAGTTAAGCCGTAGTAATCGCAATAATGCCAAAAGACAGTAAAACTGCGAACACCGTGACGACAATGAGTAGGGCGGATTTTAGATCGTGTTCCATAGACACCTCCTTTAGTTGTAACAAATTAATAACACCAGTGTGAATTATGTTCAAGAATTGCCTAATTTAGTCGCACGATTTTGACTAAGGCATCACAATTAGCTTAGTCATAATAAGGAGATAGCAAATGAACTATAAAATTGGCTGGCTAGTTGGGAGTATCTTATTGAGCAGTTCTATGGCTGCTCAAGCAAACGTTATCGTTACTCCCTACGTCGGCTTTACAGGGGGCGGAAAAGTAGAGGATGAAAACAGCCGCACCTACGATTTAGACCCTTCCATCAATTATGCGATATCCGTAGAAACACCTTTCGAGATGGGTCGTATTGGTTTTTTCTATTCAAACCAATCCTCAGAACTACAAGACATCAATAACTCCGCAGATATTCACTATCTCCAATTTCAAAGCAGTATTTACTACCCTCTTTCTCAAGGATGGCAAACCTATGTTGGCTTGGGATTAGGAGCCTCTTATGCCGATGTTGATTGGGTTAATGACAAATACGGGTTTTCTGGCAGTGCTTTCGCCGGTCTTGAATACGAATTCTCGAAAACCTTTGCGATGACAGCTCAGATCCGTTGGTTGGGCACTGTTGTCGATAACGACACATCAGGAGCCTGCGTCCTACCGACTGACGGTTCATCTTGTATTATCAAGTTTGAAACCGATTGGATGAACCAATTCCAGTCAAATATTGGTTTTACCTTCCGCTTCTAACACGTCGTTTTAACGTAATATCTTCTATAGGGTGTCATCAATACAGACAGACACCCTATAAAACAAAAACAGTTTATTAGACCAAGATCACATTGATAAATTAGATATTTATTTCAAAAATAACCACTAGTTACCGATCGTATGCCCTACAAAAACACCATTTAACAATATTTAAACCACATAAAATCCTGCCATTAACATTTAGAATCTATTGCGCTAAATAATGTAAAAAGTTAGTCTAACTACAGAAAGCAGAAGAATATTTCAGCTTTTACAAACACAAATCAAAATACTAAGCATTTAATTCTAATTCTTTGCAGGCATTGCAAAGTAAAACACCAGAATTTTGTAACAATTCGGAATTAAGGACAAAAACTGATGGATAACAGTTGCCCTTTCTTCTACTGGTTTTTTTCATAATGCCTGAAAGAGCTTCATTCCTTAGGGAGTTGTACAGGAGTCAAATATGAAGCGAGAACAATGGGGATCCCGTGCGGGATTCATTTTAGCCGCAGTCGGTTCAGCCATCGGTTTGGGTAACATCTGGCGTTTCCCTTATATGGCTTATGAGAATGGTGGCGGTGCCTTTTTTATTCCTTACCTTTTCGCCATGATCACAGCAGGTATTCCATTCATGATCCTAGAGTTCAGTATGGGTCAAAAGTACCGTGGTTCTGCGCCAAAAACACTCGCGAAGATCCACTCTAAGTTTGAGTGGTTAGGTTGGTTTCAGGTGGGTGTTGCTGCAGTTATCGCAGTCTATTACGTTGCCGTTATTGGTTGGGCAATTTCTTATTTTGGTATGTCGTTTACTCAAAGTTGGGGCTCAGATACGAATGCATTCTTCTTTAGTGAATACCTAAAGCTTGGTGATAATTCACCAACGGATTTAGGCAGTATTCAATGGAAGATCGCAGTATCTATGTTGATTGCTTGGGCGATTACCTACACAGCCATTGTGAGCGGTGTTAAATCGGGTATTGAACGCGCTTCTAAGATCATGATGCCTATTTTGTTTGTTATGGTGATCTTCTTGATTGGCCGCATGATTTTCCTACCTGGTGCGCTAGATGGTGTGAACTACATGTTCGAGCCTGATTTCAGCAAAATTTGGGATGTGAAGGTATGGGCTGCGGCTTATGGTCAAATCTTCTTCACGTTGAGCATTGGCTTTGCGATCATGCTGGCGTACTCAAGCTACCTACCAGAGAAATCGGACATCACCAATAACGCCTTTATGACGGTATTGATCAACTGTGGCTTCTCAATTCTATCGGGTATCATGATTTTCTCGGTGTTGGGTTATATGGCGCAAGAGCAAGGCAAACCACTCACTGAAGTTGTATCTGCAGGTGTTGGATTGGCATTTGTGACATTACCTGCGGCAATTAACTTATTACCAGCACCATACATTCTTGGCCCGCTGTTCTTCTTTGCTTTGGTTGTTGCTGGTTTAAGCTCGCACATTTCGATCATGGAGGCAGTCACTTCAGCGGTTATCGACAAGCTAAAATGGAGTCGTAAAAAAGCCGCTAACGTCGTAATTGGTGCGGGATTTGTTGTCTCGATGGCATTCGCGACCAACGGCGGACTGCTTCTACTTGACCTTGTCGACCACTTCGCAAACAACGTTGGTATTATGGTTGGCGGCCTTGTAGAAATCGTTCTGATGGCTTGGTTATTGAAACAAGTGCCAGAAGTTCGCAATTACGTTAATGAACGCTCTGACTTCTCTATCGGTCAATGGTTTGAAATCTGTCTACGTTTCGTGACGCCTATCATGCTAGCGATTATCTTGGCAACAAAACTGTACGCGCTTCTAACAGAAGGCTACGGTGGCTACGACCTAACCCTAGGTTGGGCAATGATTGCTGCGCTGTTCGTGTTTGGTGTATTAATTAACGTAATGAGCAAGGAGAAAGCGTAATGACGACAAGTGCAATCATCATGATGATTATCGGTCTGGGTATTACTTGGGGCGGAGCCGCAATTTGCATCAAACGTGCAATGAACAAGCAATAATCATAATTAGAAGTTAAAAAATAAAGTGCCGGCGACAAAGCCGGCATTTTTGTGTCTGTTAGAAATTATACTTGATACCAAGTGCCCCACCGATTTGTAGGTCAGGTCCTTTATAAAGCTCAAGTTCTGGGTGAATTTGAGCGTAGAGGTCCCAACCTTTAGATAAGTCCCAGTTCAAACCCAATGGAACACGGACACCAAATTCGTCATCCCACTCATACCAACCACCAATACCGACGTACCAGGTCAGTGGCATGCTTTGATCGAACGTCCCGCGCTTCGCAATGTAGTCAAACGCCATCCCATCATTACCAATGATGCCGCGATACTTATCTTCAATTTCAATCACGACACTCAACTGCTGATCAACAGCCATACCCACAGAAAAATTCTTTGGTCCATCTGCAGCCATTACGGCGCTTGGCAATGCAGCTGCTGCCAACAAAATTAGTTTTTTCATCAACATCTCCCCCTCTAAAAAACAGCGTGCATAATTCAAACATAACACCATTTTATTTTGTCAGTAACGAGTAAGGATGACGTACGAATAAAGCTACAAAGGTAAGGCTGAGAAGAAGATCACGCACTGTAACTAAGGAAGTGACTAAGAGAGAAAACAGTAACAATAGAAAAGAAAAAGGTAGACCAAAATTTACAGATCAAAAAAGGAGGCCGAAGCCTCCTTTTTTATGAATGACTGAGATTAGCCGTGGTTACGAATCCACTCATCCATTTCTGTTTTCAGGTTGTCAGACTTAGTACCGAAGATAGCCTGTACACCACCTGCAACAACTACAACACCAGCAGCGCCAAGTTGTTTTAGCTTGTCTTGGTCAACGGCTGCTGTATCAGCAACTGCTACACGTAGACGAGTGATACATGCGTCTAGACCTGTGATGTTAGCTTTACCGCCGAATGCAGCAACAAGCTCACCAGCCATGTCTGAACCAGTCGCAACCGCAGCAGTTTCTGTTTCATCTTCACGACCAGGAGTTTTTAGGTCAAGAGCAGTGATTACTGTGCGGAATACTACGTAGTAAATGACCGCGTAAACTAGACCAACAGCAACCATCAGACCCATCTTCTGAGCGTGGCCAGATAGAACTAGGAAGTCGATCAGACCGTGTGAGAATGATGTACCGTGTACGAAACCTAGAGTATTAGCAACAACGTATGCAGAACCAGCTAGTAGAGCGTGGATACCGTATAGTAGTGGAGCAACGAATAGGAATGAGAATTCGATTGGCTCAGTAATACCTGTTAGGAATGAAGTCAACGCAGCAGATGCCATGATACCCATTACTTTCGCGCGGTTTTCTGGTTTAGCACAGTGAGCAATTGCGATTGCTGCAGCTGGTAGACCAAACATCTTGAACATGTAACCACCCGCTAGCTGACCGAAGCCATTACCAGCAGCACGAGATGCTTCATCAGCAACTAGGTAACAAGTTAGTACGCCGTTTTGAGTTTCGCCCGCAGCGTTCACACAAGTACCAGCTTCGAAGAAGAATGGTACGTTCCATACGTGGTGTAGACCGAATGGGATTAGAGAACGTTCAACAACACCGTAAATACCGAATGCTAGTTGTGGGTTCTGATGTGCAGCCCAGTCAGAGAATGCAGAGATTGCACCGCCGATTGGTGGCCATACGAAAGAAAGTACTACCGCAAGGAAAATCGCAGCAAAACCAGTGATGATTGGCACTGCACGCTTACCAGCGAAGAAACCAAGGTACTCTGGAAGTTGAATTTTGAAGAAACGGTTGAATGCCCAAGCAGCAACACCACCGACAAGGATACCACCTAGTACGCCTGTATCGATTTTCTCAACGCCCATGATGCCAGCCATAACGCCAAGCGTTGCTGTCATAATGCCGTAACCAACAATAGCAGCAAGACCTGCTACACCGTCGTTGTTTGTGAAGCCAAGTGCTACACCAACAGCAAATAGAAGTGCCATTTGGCCGAATACTGAACCACCAGCTTGTTCCATAAGATTCGAAACGATCTCTGGAATGAAGCTAAGGTGGGCAGCACCAACACCTAGTAGAATACCTGCGACTGGCAAAACTGATACTGGTAGCATCAGAGCTTTACCAACTTTTTGCAGGTTTGCAAAAAGGTTCTTAAACATGTTTATGCTCCTGATAAATTATAAGTATTATTTGGGCACTAACGGCACACCCCCGTAGCCTCAATGTTAGCACCCAATGAAAATGTAACCACACGTTGCATTATATTTTCCGGCTCTAAATATATATTGATGGCCCTCAAACTTTCCACACAGTTACGAAATTTAGTTTCAAAACAAGTCTCAGATCACACCGAAAAAGCGCTAATGAAAAGGTTTGCATTAAACTTATATTACTGTTTTATAAAGACTTTATTATCAACAGAATTAATTTTAAGGCGTAAATAAAATAAAGACTGATGTTATTTTTAGTAACAAAATTACATTTGAGGGATTTGAATGCGGTTAAATCAACAAATTTAGTAAACATTAAACTAAATGATCTTTTTGGCGTATTTCTAAACAAAAAAGGGGCTATTGCCCCTTTTTTACTACGCTTATTGATTTTTCATCGCAAAAAAAGATTTCGGAAGTTTTCGGTGGTTTTTTGCCCTACCTCTGCTAGCGAGCATTCTTTTAGCTGTGCGATATAGGCTGCAACTTCGACTACGTAAGCGGGTTGGTTCTCTTTTCCACGATGTGGCACGGGAGCTAAATACGGTGAGTCCGTCTCAATAAGTAGCTTTTCTAGCGGTAATGCTTTCACTACTTCCTTCAATTCTGTCGCTTGACGGAAAGTCACAATACCCGAAATTGAGATGTAGAACCCCAAATCCAACGCAGCTTCTGCAAATGGCAGATCTTCCGTAAAACAATGAATCACACCACCACATTTATCCGCTCCACCTTTACGTAGAATTTCTAATGTATCTTCACGAGCGTTACGAGTATGAATGATGAGTGGTTTATTTAGTTCTACCGCTAATTCAACTTGCTGCTCAAAACGCTCTTTTTGCAGTCCCGCTGTCTCTGGTTTGTAATGATAATCTAACCCCGTTTCACCAATCGCCACGACTTTCTCGTGAGAAGCATGACGATGCAGCGTCTCTAGTGAAAATGCACTTTCCACATCAAGTGGGTGCACACCACAAGACGCGTATACATTATCGTAAGGCGTGATCAGCTCTAACATCTTAGGGAAAGAGTCCAACGTCACACCGACCGATAGAAGTTCGGTTACGTTAGCTTGTTTTGCTTTGTTAATAACGTCTTCAACATTGATATGAAGATCGTCGTAATTCAACTTGTCTAAATGACAATGCGAATCTACGAACATAATGCCTCTCGTGATTCAATTAACCAGTTCATTGATAGTAGTTCAAGGTTCAAACCCGGAAAATTCTGCACCTGTGCTTTAAGCTCAAGGAGCTTTTTCGTTGATAGGTACAACCCATCATAATTATTTGTTGGGAACTTCGTCGCGCCAGGCAGTTGATCCACCTCGACAACGCCAAACTGAGCCTTCTGCGCATCTGTTAATAAATACCATGCCCAACCCAACGCTTTATCAGGGTTCTTCGCAATCATAGTCGCGCACTGAAAAACATCCGATATCGGCGAAGATAGCGTGTCGATAAAACAGCGTTCAAACGTTTGATATTCATCTAACTCACCACTTTTCACAGCTTCTAGGGTTTTTATTGGAGAGCCCATATTCAACTTTAGCGCATAAGCAGGCACATTTGACTCGCCTTGCTCTTTAATCCAGTTCATTGCCTGTTCAGTCGAAGGGGATGCCACCACCCAGTGCTGACAACGACTTTGAATCGTTGGCAGTAATCGCTCTTGATTGTGCGTGACAAGTAAGAACAAGCATTTGTGTCCTGGTTCTTCGAGTGTTTTTAACAAAGCATTAGATGCAGACTCATTCATTGCATCCGCAGGCTCGATAATAAACACACGATAGCCATTCAATTGAGAAGACTCATGAGCAAGACGATTACAGGCGCGAATCTGATCAACCGTAATCGCTTTGCCTTCTTTCTCTGGCCTTATCCAGTGTAAATCGGGATGGCTTTGAGACTTCACCAACTGACAGCTATGGCAAAAACCACAAGCTTCGCTGGCGTAGTTTTGGCACAACAAAGCATGACTGAAAACTTCCACGAGCTTATCCACGGCCAAACCTTTCTCACTTTGCAGCATCAAAGCGCCGGGAACCCGTTCGGAATCTAGGCTCGTTTTTAGGTTATCCCAAACTGGCTGTAACCATGGAAAATCATTCAACATGAATCACCTCAATCCAGATATCACTTATTGTTGCTCTAACCACTCATTAAGAGCGGCTTTGATGTCTCGTGACACTTCTTCAATCGCCTGTTGTGCGTTGATAATAACAATAGAGTCGTCTGCATTCGCCAGCTCTAAATAACGCTCACGAGTACGCTCAAAGAAGCTGATGTCCATCTTTTCAATACGATCAAGTTCGCCACGACCACGAGCACGCTCAAGACCGACACGTGGATCGATATCCATGTACAGTGTGAATGCAGGCTTGAACTCACCTAACGTGGTATCACGTAGGTTCTTCATAAGAGATGCATCGATTTGACGACCACCACCTTGGTAAGCCTGAGAAGACAAATCATGACGATCGCCCACCACCCACTGTTCGTTTGCTAGAGCTGGCTTGATGACGTTTTCGACTAGCTGAACACGCGCTGCGTAAAGCAAAAGCAGTTCGGTCATGTCTTTTAGGTCTTCACCCTCATGCTCTTCTTTTACAAGCGCACGCATTTTTTCTGCTAGCGGTGTGCCGCCAGGTTCACGAGTATTAACAATGTTTTCGATACCCGCCATCTTTAGCGTATCTAAAACTGTTTTAATGGCAGTGCTTTTACCCGCGCCTTCTAGGCCCTCAACGACAATAAAGTTTGCTTTCATCATTTGTTCTTTCTTAGTTCTCTTAAATAGGCACGTACAGCACGATTGTGCTCAGCAAGGGATTTCGAAAATACATGTCCGCCCTTTCCACTTGCTACGAAATATAGATAGTTGCTGTTTTCTGGGTTTAAAGCCGCTTCAATCGATGCTTCACCAGCCATGGCAATTGGTGTTGGCGGCAAGCCATTAATCGTGTAAGTGTTGTATGGCGTTGGTGTTCGTAAGTCTTTCTTCCGGATGTTGCCATCATACGCATCGCCCATACCATAGATAACCGTCGGGTCTGTTTGTAGGCGCATACGTTTATTCAAACGGTTTACAAACACAGAAGCTACACGTTCACGCTCAGAATCAATCGCCGTCTCTTTCTCGATGATAGACGCTAAGATCAATGCTTCATATTTATCTTTGATTGGCAGTTTTTCTTGGCGTTGCCCCCAGTGAGCATCCAAAATGGCATTCAACTTATCATGAGCACGCTTCAGAATTTGACTTTCACTTGCGCCCGCAGTGTAGTGATACGTCTCTGCTAAAAACAAACCTTCTAGCTTATCTCGTTTAATACCCAATTTTTCCGCCATCTGTTTTTCAGATAAATCTGTCATATCATGCTTAACATATGGCGCAGCACTCAGTTGTTCGACCCACTCAGAAAAACGGCTCCCCTCAACAAACGTAATCGCAAATTGATGCTCTTTGCCAGTATTAAGTTGTTCGAGAGTTTCGTACAACGACACATTAGGCTCAAGTTGGTAAGTGCCTGCTCGCACCTGAAGAAGCTCTGGGTAAAGGTGGGGCATTAAACGAATGTAATCAGAAGCTTCTATGATGTCGTCTTTTACAAGATCACGCATCACTCGGTGAAAGCTGGTGCCATTTTCTACGGTAAACAGCTGAGGCTGCTCTATAAGAATTGGCGAGTTAACATATTGCTTAGTCTGTGAAACAACGTAAAAAACACCAGCTGCACCAATAACGGCAATCAGTACAACAAAAGCAAACAGTTTTTTAATCACGTATTTAGATTCCCTTGAAGTCGTTGTGTCAATTTTCCAATTGGAAATAGAGTCTTATTGTTTTGCGACGTAATACTCCTAACAGGAGCAACACCTAATAGAGAGTTACACATCCAGATCTCATCGGCCTCAAGCAGCTCGGCAAGCGAATAAGTACTCACTGCCACTTTAATACCAATAACATCTAAATATTCCAGAACTTTACGGCGCTGGACGCCAGCGACACCAGATAAACTCAAATCCGGTGTAAACACACTATTATCTTTAACCCAAAAAAGGTTTGCCATTGTAGTTTCAATGACATGATTTTGCACATTTAACGTCACAGCATCGGTAAATTCAGAGCCCTCTATTTCTGCTTTGGCGAGAACTTGTTCTATTCGGTTATTATGCTTATGTCCGGCCAGAAGCGGTTGAATACCAAGGCGGGTTTCACAGACCCCTAAGTGAACACCATTTTCTTGCCAAAAAGGATAACGAGAAGGAAACGCAAAGTTAGAGACACTGACCGTAGGTCCCTCAATGCCACTTGGACTGTACCCTCGCCCACCTTCACCACGGCTGATGTGAATTTTGATACCTGCCAATTCATCTTTCAAAATAGCTTGGGTAGCCCATTCATGGACAGTGCACCAATTTGGAGAAGGTATTTGTAATGTTTTTAGGCACGCCTCCAGCCGCTCGATATGTTCTGGCCAATAAACCAGTTCACCTTTTTTAGTCAAAATAGTGGTGAAGCAACCATCGCCATACTGAAAAGAACGATCGCTAACTGAAACGTGCGTTTGTGGAAGTCCATTTACCCAGAACATTCAAATACCCTTGCTTTGTGAGCGCCAAATAAAACAAAACGGCTCAATGCTAAGCATCGAGCCGTTAGAATACAAGTTTCGTGTCTCTAAACAGTGTTAGAGATTTTTACTCAGCAAATTTTTTGAATACAAGCGAACCGTTTGTTCCGCCGAAGCCGAACGAATTGCAGATAGCGTATTCCATATCAACTTTACGCGCTGTGTGCGGCACAAGGTCGATATCTAAGCCTTCTTCTGGATCATCAAGGTTGATCGTTGGTGGAACAATTTGGTCAACCAGCGATAGAACCGTAATAATAGCTTCAACCGAACCTGCAGCACCTAGTAGGTGACCAGTCATCGATTTAGTCGAAGAGACAAGTACTTGCTTAGAGCCTTCTTCACCAAGAGCACGTTTCACACCCTTGATTTCAGCAACGTCACCCGCAGGCGTTGATGTACCGTGAGCATTCACGTAACCAACTTGAGTACCTGTGATGTTTGCGTCACGCATTGCTGCTTCCATCGCTAGAGCGCCACCTGAACCATCTTCACTTGGAGAAGTCATGTGGTAAGCGTCACCAGACATGCCAAAGCCAACAAGCTCTGCGTAAATCTTAGCGCCGCGTGCTTTCGCGTGTTCATACTCTTCAAGAACCATAATACCGGCACCGTCACCAAGAACGAAACCATCACGGCCTTTATCCCAAGGACGAGACGCTTTTTGTGGTTCGTCATTGCGAGTAGAAAGCGCTTTTGCTGCACCAAAACCGGCCATACCTAGTGGAGTAGATGCTTTTTCAGCACCACCAGCTACCATCGCTTCTGCATCACCGTATGCAATCATACGAGCTGCGTGGCCGATGTTGTGAAGGCCTGTAGTACATGCAGTAGAGATCGCGATATTTGGACCACGAAGACCACGCATGATAGATAGGTTACCTGCAACCATG
The DNA here is from genome assembly GCF_002875385.1 of Vibrio sp. 10N.222.52.B12. Lineage (NCBI taxonomy): Bacteria > Pseudomonadati > Pseudomonadota > Gammaproteobacteria > Vibrionales > Vibrionaceae > Vibrio > Vibrio sp. 10N.222.52.B12. The sequence goes on from NZ_MDAW01000147.1 coordinate 32,841, forward strand.
TTTACGATGGTCGAAGGAACAAAAAATGGGCTAACTTTACGCGGGCCTTTCTCAACAAGTGCTGAGTGACCTTTTTCGATTAGGTCTAGACCGCCAATACCAGAGCCGATTGCGACACCAACTCGAGCTGCGTTTTCTTCGGTAATTTCTAAGCCAGAGTCATCCAACGCTTGGATACCTGCTGCGATGCCGTACTGGATAAATAGATCCATTTTACGAGCATCTTTTTTAGACATGTACTCTGTGCAATCAAAATCTTTAACAAGACCTGCAAAACGAGTTGAGAAGTTCGTTGCATCGAAATGATCGATGTTCACGATTCCGCTTTGACCTTCTAGCAGGGCTTTCCAAGATGATTCTACTGTGTTGCCTACCGGTGACAACATACCCATGCCTGTGACAACTACACGACGCTTGGACACGATATAATTCTCCGGGAATTGAATGTTTCTATGAGAGGATAGAAGAAGTTAGAAAGAACACAGGCGGTCTAGGAGACCGCCTGGGAGAGATAATTACTGAGCGCTGTTTACGTAGTCGATTGCAGCTTGAACAGTAGTGATTTTCTCAGCTTCTTCGTCAGGAATCTCAGTGTCGAATTCCTCTTCTAGAGCCATAACTAGCTCTACTGTGTCTAGAGAGTCAGCACCTAGATCGTCAACGAAAGAAGCTTCATTCTTAACTTCTGCTTCGTCTACACCTAGCTGTTCAACAATGATTTTCTTTACGCGTTCTTCGATGTTGCTCATTTTTCTTTTCCTTTACAGATTTCGCCTAATGCGATGATTCCGTAGTTTATTCGAACTATGGAAAGTTGCAAGGGGGTCCTTGCTGGTCAAACCACAAAATTAGCGAATTTAACCGAATTTCAATACATTTTTGACTTAAATCATGCACAAATCTTGTGCACGACCATCACAACTTAATGACAGTTAACAGCAACTATAGGCTATTTTTCATAAAGTAAAATAGCTTATTTTGCACGAACTGTGCATTAAACCATGTACATGCCGCCATTTACATGCAAAGTTTCACCAGTAATGTAAGCTGCCTCAGGTGAAGCTAGGAATACTACTGCTGATGCAATTTCACGTGGGTCACCTAGACGACCTGCAGGCACGTTCGATAACGTTGCTGCACGTTGGTCATCATTTAGCGCCTTAGTCATGTCAGTTTCGATGAAACCAGGAGCGACTGTATTAACCGTTACACCACGAGAAGCGACTTCACGAGCCATTGATTTAGTGAAACCAATTACGCCTGCTTTCGCTGCTGCGTAGTTCGTTTGACCAGCGTTACCCATAGTACCAACAACAGAACCTACGTTGATGATGCGACCAGCGCGTTTTTTCATCATGCCACGTAGAACCGCCTTAGACATGCGGTAAATTGGCGTTAGGTTCGTATTAATGATGTCGTTCCACTCGTCATCTTTCATACGCATTAGTAGGTTATCGCGAGTGATACCAGCGTTGTTAACTAGAATATCGATTACACCGAACTCATCATTAATGGTTTTTAGTGTTGCTTCGATAGATTCAACGTCAGTCACGTTAAGTGCTAGGCCTTTACCGTTTTCACCCAGGTATTCGCTGATCGCTGCTGCGCCACCTTCAGAAGTCGCAGTACCAATTACTGTTGCACCGCGTTCAACAAGAAGCTCAGCAATCGCACGACCAATGCCACGGCTTGCGCCTGTCACTAGAGCGATCTTACCTTCTAGATTCATCATGTTGTGTTTCCCTTTTCTTATCGTGAGTAAATTACTTAGCGGCTTCTAGCGACGCGACGTCGTTAACAGCTGCTGCGCTTAGTGTTTTCACGATACGTTTTGTTAGACCTGTAAGTACTTTACCAGGACCAAGCTCAAGAAGATTTTCTACGCCTTGCTCACTCATTAGCTGCACGCTCTCAGTCCAGCGAACTGGGCTGTGTAACTGGCGAACAAGTGCATCTTTGATTTTTGCAGGATCTGTTTCTGCTGCCACATCAACGTTGTTGATTACTGGAAGCTGTGGCGCATTGAATTCAATAGACTCTAGCGCAACGGCTAGTTTCTCTGCTGCTGGTTTCATTAGTGCACAGTGTGAAGGCACAGAAACTGGAAGAGGAAGAGCACGTTTAGCACCTGCTTCTTTACATAGTGCGCCGGCGCGCTCTACTGCGTCTTTGCTACCTGCAATAACAACTTGACCAGGCGAGTTGAAGTTTACTGGAGAAACGACGTCACCTTGTGCTGCTTCTTCACAAGCTTTTGCAATGGCTTCGTCATCTAAACCGATGATCGCGTACATTGCACCAGTACCCGCAGGTACCGCTTCTTGCATCAGTTGACCACGTAGCTCAACCAGTTTGATTGCTTCTTTAAAGTCAATCACACCAGCACACACAAGCGCTGAATACTCACCTAGGCTGTGACCCGCTAGGTTTGCTGGTTGCTCTAGGCCAAGATCTTGCCATACACGCCAGATAGCCACAGATGAAGCTAGTAATGCAGGCTGAGTACGGAAAGTTTGGTTTAGATCTTCTGCAGGTCCATTTTGAACAAGCGCCCATAGGTCGTAACCTAGTGCGTCAGATGCTTCTGCAAATGTTTGTTTCACTACGTCATATTGTTCGCCTAGGTCAGCAAGCATACCTACAGCTTGTGAACCTTGACCTGGAAATACGATAGCAAACTTGCTCATGTTGTTTTCCTTTAAGCAAAGTAAAAAGAAATAAGATGCACCGCAGCGCATCTTAAATTTTGAATTCTTGTGAAAATTAGAACTTCACCAGAGCTGAGCCCCAAGTGAATCCGCCGCCAAACGCTTCAAGAAGCAGAGTTTGACCACGTTTAATACGACCATCACGTACCGCTTCATCCAGTGCTGTTGGCACGGTTGCTGCTGATGTGTTGCCGTGTTTATCAAGTGTAATCACGACTTGGTCTAGTGACATCGAAAGCTTCTTCGCTGTCGCTGAAATGATGCGGTAGTTCGCTTGATGCGGAACCAGCCAGTCTAGTTCAGACTTATGCATGTCGTTCGCTTCAAGCGTATCTTTTACTAGCCTTGAAAGCTGAGTAACGGCTACTTTGAACACTTCGTTTCCAGCCATATGCAGCCACTTGTTCGCATCTTTACCACGTTCAGGAACAGGCAGGCTCAATAGATCGCCAAACTGGCCGTCTGAATATACGTGCGTAGAGATAATACCAGGCTCTTCGCTTGCACCAAGGACAACGGCACCCGCAGCATCACCAAATAAGATGATAGTTGAGCGATCCGTTGGATCACATGTTTTCGACAATGCGTCTGCACCAATCACAAGCACATTTCTGCACATGCCAGATTTGATGTGTTGATCAGCAACAGACAATGCGTATACAAAGCCTGAACAAGCAGCGGCTAAGTCGAATGCAGGACAACCTTTAATGCCAAGCTTTCCTTGCACCTGACACGCAGATGAAGGGAAAGTATGGCTACTGCTAGTAGTAGCAACGATAATCAGGTCGATATCGTTTTTGTCGATGCCGGCCATATCGATAGCGTTTTCAGCTGCGTAGAATGCCATATCTGCAACTGTTTCATCTTCAGCTGCAATTCGACGCTCTTTAATACCAGTACGAGCTACGATCCACTCGTCACTTGTATCTACCATTTTCTCTAGGTCTGCGTTAGTACGCACCTGAGATGGCAGGTAGCTGCCAGTACCTAAAATTTTGCTATACATGAAGACTAATAATGCCTCTCGAGTAAAACCGCTTCCAAACGATCGCTAATACGGCTTGGTACTTGTCGTTTGACCTCGTGTACTGCCTCGCCAAGTGCATTGACAATCGCAGATACATCCGCACTTCCATGGCTTTTTATGACGATGCCGCGCAATCCTAGCAAACTTGCGCCGTTATACTGGTCGGGGTTCAGTGTTTTTAGTTCATTAAATAGCCGAGAAAACAGTTTTCTAGCAATCCATCCCTTTATCGTTGATGCCATCATGCTGGTTTTTAGTTTTTCGATAAAGAGTTGCGCTGTTCCCTCGCTGGCTTTTAAGCATACGTTACCGACAAAGCCATCACAAACAATGACATCGGCCACGTCATGCAAAATTTGATTACCTTCAATATAACCCACAAAATTAATTGCGTCGGTTTGAGAAAGCATTTCTGCACAGCGTTTGACTAAATCGTTTCCTTTAATTTCTTCAGCACCAATATTCAGTACCGCCACTCGAGGTGGGTGGCCAAGATGCTCTTCGGCTAATGCACTGCCCATTACAGCAAACTGAAATAAACTGTCAGCATCGCACGACACATTTGCACCAAGATCTAACATCCAAGTACGTTTGCCACTGATGGTTGGTAATGCGGAAACTAAAGCAGGACGCTCAATACCAGGAAGCAGTTTAAGAATAAATCGTGAGAGCGCCATAAGGGCACCGGTGTTCCCACCACTCACACATGCATCTGCTCCGTTTTCAGAAACGAGATCGATAGCCATACGCATAGAGCTGTTTTGGCTGTTACGTAATGCTAATGAAGGCTTTTCTGAATTTGAAATCACTTTCTCGCTATGAAGAATGCTCAAACGAGAACTGGTCGAGGTGCCTAGTTGGGATAATTGAGACGTGATCAGAGGTTGATCACCTATAAGAATCACTTTTAGCTCTGGGAAATGAGACAGTGCCTGCACGGCGGCAGGCACTGTTACGCGTGGACCGAAATCCCCGCCCATTGCATCAAGTGCAACGGTAATACTTTGCAAAGGTTCAACCTTACTTGTTGATAACCTTTTGACCACGGTAGTAACCTTCAGCAGTTACGTTGTGGCGTAGGTGAGTTTCACCAGAAGTCGCGTCTACAGATAGTGCAGCTGTAGTTAGCGCATCGTGTGAACGACGCATACCGCGCTTAGAACGAGTTTTACGGTTTTTCTGTACGGCCATTGACCCTACTCCTATACTATTGGGTTAAAAACCTAAAGAAGAAGCGGCTACCACACCAGTTACTTTTTCAGATTTTTCAAAACGTCGAATGGATTCGGTTTTTCTTCCTCAATTTCTTCAGGAATCTCACCAAAAACCATGTTATTTGAATCAACGCTACAATCCGCTTCGTCGTGCATTGCGATTTGAGGCAATGTTAAGATGAACTCGTCTTCAACTAGTTGTATAAGGTCTAATTCACCGTACTCATTTAGATCTACCAAATCATAAATTTCTGGTGCTTCCTCTTCCGTCTTCTCACCGTAGTAAGGAGTGTAAAGGAATTCAACTTCACACTGATGTGTGAATACCTCATTACAACGCTGACACTCTAAATCGACTTCGATGTTAGCTTTACCAGAGATAACAACAAGTCGCTGTTCATCAAGATCAAATGACAATGAGACTTCTGCGTCGCGTTTTACGCCTTCAGTTGTTTCCGCTAAGCGCTTGAAAAGACTAGCTTGGATGATGCCATCGTAATCTAATCGTTTCTGTGCGGACTTCGCCGGATCAACCGTTCGCGGTATTTTTACCTTTTGCATAGGGCGCGAATATTATCTTCCAAATCAAAATTAGTCAAAGAAAAAGGCAAAAAAGTTGTACTTTTTTACGCTTAACATACAGAGCATTAGCCAGAATCGATTTTGATCGATTATCCTATTGGAAATGCTTGTGCGAATTGTAATTCAAAATGAAAAATTACCAACTGGTTTTAGCCTCAACCTCCCCTTTTCGTAAACAACTGCTGGAAAAACTAGCAGTGCCTTTTACTTGCTTGTCACCGAACAGCGACGAGACACCTTTGCCGAACGAGACACCTTTAGAATTGGTGCAAAGGCTCGCAATTAGTAAAGCCACCTCTTGTGACACAACCGATAACAGCTTAGTGATAGGCAGTGACCAAGTCTGTGTTATTGACGGTAATATAGTTGGCAAGCCGTTGAACCGAGAAAACGCCATTAAGCAATTATTAGCTCAAAGCGGTAAAACTATCACTTTCTATACTGGCCTTGCCGTACACAACACTAATACGAACCATACTGAGGTCGGCTTCGATACGTTTGAAGTGCATTTTAGAGCGTTAACCCAAGAACAAATCGAACGTTACGTCGATAGAGAAGAACCATTTTACTGCGCAGGCAGTTTTAAGAGTGAAGGCATGGGGATTTGTCTGTTTAAGAAGTTAGTCGGCAAAGATCCGAATACGTTAGTCGGGCTGCCGCTTATTGATTTGATCGACATGCTGCAAAAACAAGGGCTAGATATTTTGTAGGGAATCAGGAATCAGGAATCAGGAATCAGCTCTATTTTGTCTTTCTACATACCAATTCTGTCAACTCCAGTTAGAACTTAGCTTCTTTCACATGCCCTCCAACGGAGCGCTTCCGAATATTAGAGCGCTGCATTCCGAACGCCCTTGTACTCCAACTCAACGATCAAAAAAGCCGATGTATTAACATCGGCTTTTACATAGTTTTTTGCAGTCCAGAAGGAGTAGATACTCTTACCTCTACTTTTTACGCAAACCCGCTAAGACTTTCTCTAATTTCGCTTCCATCGGCGCGTTGATTTCCATCCACTCATCATTCGATGGGTGCTGGAACTTGATGTTAGCTGCGTGTAGGAACAAACGGTTCAAACCAACCTGACCAGTGTACGCATCAAAACGACGATCCCCATAGCGGTCATCCCATGCAATTGGGTGGCCCGTGTATTGAGTATGCACACGAATCTGGTGAGTACGCCCCGTAATTGGGCTGGCTTGAATCAACGTTGCTTGCTCGAACTTCTCCAACACTTTAAAACGCGTCTCAGACGGCTTACCGTTTGGATTCACTCGAACAATACTGTTCACTTCGTTTTTAAGAAGTGGCGCATTAACAACTTTGCAGCTGTTTTTCCACTCGCCCATCACAAGCGCGAAGTAAAACTTCTTCACTGTTTTCTCACGGAACTGTGCTTGCAGGTGACGCAGTGCTGAACGCTTCTTCGCAACAAGTAAGATTCCGGATGTATCACGGTCAATGCGATGAACAAGTTCAAGGAAGCGAGCTTGTGGACGCAGTGCTCTGAGTGCCTCAATCGCACCAAACTTCAAACCACTTCCCCCGTGTACTGCCGTACCGGATGGCTTGTTGAGAATCAAAAGATGATCGTCTTCAAAAATGATCTTATCTTCTAACTCTGCCACTTTATTTAGCTTCGTACTTGGTGCAACGTCGTCTTCTTTCTTTTCTACCGTAACTGGAGGAATACGAACAAGATCGCCTGCTTTTAGTTTGTACTCTGCTTTAATGCGCTTTTTATTTACGCGTACTTCGCCCTTGCGCACAATTCGATAAATCATGCTCTTTGGGATGTCTTTTAATTGGTTACGCAAGAAATTATCAATGCGTTGACCCGCCATATCTTCGTCGATATCGACGAACTGGACTTGTGTTCTTATTTCGCTCATGGCCGCTATTGTAAACCCAAATCTGTGTGACTTCACATTATTCTTGCTGCAAAAGAAATACTTGTAGTCATAAATAGCCCCAAAACACGCCAAGCTTTTGTTTAGATTATTAAAAGTCTTTATCAACTTCTCTATTTGTTTCTCGTCTTTCTCAGTTTGCGAGACTCAAGTGCTTATGAAACAGCCAGTTATAAATTACAAAAATTGAATTTAGCGCCAATTTTTCCATCGTTTGCGCTAAAGCAGATTGCTGATATCAACCTGCGCTGCTATAGTTCACAGCTGCTAAGGAAGGTTTGGTTACATTTTGTTCATTACCAATCATTTACCCCAAGCAATGTGAGTAGGTTGTTGAATGTCAGGTGCAGCATTGGCGTAAGACACATTGAGTTCAACACACTTGTCACTCTACTCCTCGCATATTCACGTTGAGTATCAACCGCCCGAATAGCGGGTCACAAGTTTCCGTTTCCAACGAAACCCAAAAGAATTTGTGATGACTGAAGTGCCCGAGAGCATCCCCTTCCAGCCGGGAGGCTGCAAAATATAAGCCATGGGATCAGGCACCGTGAAAGAGCGAAAAACCAGTGACAAGTTGCAAAGAAATATAAAAGAAAAGACAACGAGAAATTTTCAATGAAAAGAATGTTAATTAACGCAACTCAAAAAGAAGAGTTGCGTGTCGCTCTGGTTGATGGCCAGCGACTTTTCGATCTTGATATCGAGAGTCCAGGTCATGAATCTAAAAAAGCGAATATCTACAAAGGACGTATCACACGTATCGAACCAAGCTTAGAAGCCGCATTTGTTGATTACGGTGCTGAGCGTCACGGTTTCCTCCCTCTCAAAGAAATTGCCCGCGAATATTTCCCTGAAGGTTACACTTACCAAGGTCGCCCAAGCATTAAAGAAGTGCTGACTGAAGGTCAAGAAGTAATCGTGCAAGTGGAAAAAGAAGAACGTGGTAGTAAGGGGGCAGCCCTAACTACGTTCATTTCTCTTGCGGGTAGCTACCTTGTTCTCATGCCTAATAACCCTCGTGCTGGCGGTATTTCTCGCCGTATCGAAGGTGACGAGCGCACTCAACTGAAAGCCGCTTTAAGCACGTTAGAACTACCACAAGGTATGGGTCTAATCGTACGTACTGCAGGCGTAGGTAAGAGTGCAGAAGAACTTGAGTGGGATTTGAACGTACTACTTAACCACTGGGGTGCGATTAAGGGCGCAGCAGATTCTAACCCTGCTCCATTCCTAATCCACCAAGAAAGTAACGTAATCGTTCGTGCAATCCGTGACTACCTACGTCGTGATATCGGTGAGATTCTAATCGACAGCAATACCATCTACGAACGTGCTAAAGAGCACATTCAGCTGGTACGCCCAGATTTCATCAGCCGCGTTAAAAAATACGAAGGCGAAGTACCGCTATTTAGCCACTACCAAATCGAAAGCCAAATTGAATCGGCTTTCCAACGTGAAGTGCGTCTACCATCCGGTGGTTCTATCGTAATCGACCCAACAGAAGCGCTAACTTCTATCGACATCAACTCTGCTCGCGCAACAAAGGGTGGTGATATCGAAGAAACAGCATTGAATACTAACTTAGAAGCAGCAGACGAAATTGCTCGTCAATTGCGTCTACGTGACCTTGGTGGTTTGGTTGTTATCGACTTTATCGATATGACACCAGTTCGCCACCAACGTGAAGTCGAAAACCGTCTACGTGAAGCTGTTCGCCTAGACCGTGCTCGCGTTCAGATTGGTCGTATTTCTCGCTTTGGCCTTCTAGAAATGTCTCGTCAACGTTTGAGCCCTTCTCTTGCAGAAGCGAGCCACCATATCTGTCCTCGCTGTAGCGGTACAGGTGTCGTTCGTGATAATGAATCTCTAGCTCTATCCGTCCTTCGTTTAATAGAAGAAGAAGCACTGAAAGACAACACCGCGCAAGTTCTTGCCGTTGTACCTGTTCCGATTGCCTCTTACCTTTTGAACGAAAAGCGTCGCTCAGTAAACCACATCGAGCGTATCCAAGAAGTTAAGATCACCGTTGTTCCTAACTCTGATATGGAAACGCCACACTTCGAAGTGATTCGTGTACGCGAAGGTGAAGAGTTTGACCTGCTTTCTTACCTACTTCCTAAGAAATTGGAAGCAATGAAAGAAGCAGAAGGCAAAGAACCTGTTGAAGTTGAAATCAAACCAAAACGTATTGAAGAACCAGTACTAAAAGGCTTCGCTTCACCAACTCAAACTGCACCAGCTCCGGCTTCTAAACCAGCACCAGCTGCTAAGAAGAAAGAAGTGGTACAGGAAGAGAAACCTGGGTTGTTCAGCCGTCTATTCAAAGCACTAGGTAGCTTCCTATTTGGTGGTTCTGAAGAAGTTAAAGAAGAGCCGAAACAAGAAGAGAAGAAACCAAACCGCGACAATAAACGCAACAAACGTGATCGCAACGACCGCCGTCGCAACAATCAGCGTGGCGAAAACCGTGAGAATCGTGGTGACAGAGATAACCGTGATGGCAACCGCGACAACAAACGTCGTCGTAAACCACGTGAAGAGCAGTCAACAGAGCAGAACGAAACACAGCAGCAGTCTAATAAACCGCAAAACCGTAACCAAAAGCGCAAGCCAAAACCTCAACAAGCTGAAAAAGCTCAAGAGCAAAAGGCAAACGCTAAAGTTGCGGAAAAAGGTCTACAACTAGCTGCCGAAGCTCGTACTGGTTCAGAGGCGAAGCCTGAAGAAAACAAAGCGAAGCCAAACGCGAAAGCAGAAAAAGTGAAAGAGCGTCGTCAACGTCGCAAACTGAACAAATCTGTTCGTGTGAAGGACCAACAAGCCGCCGAGCAAGCAGTTGAAACTGTAAAAGCCGTTGAACCTGTTGAAGCGCCAGTTGAAAAGCCAGTAGAGGCAGCAGCAGAAGCACAACAAGACAACAAGGCAGAGTCGAAGCAACGTCGTAACCGTCGTTCTCCACGTCACCTACGTGCAAGTGGTCAACGTCGTCGTCGTGGTCGTGATCGCCGCCCTAACCCATTCCGCCTACGTAAAGGTGGTGTAGCCTCTCCAGAGATGGCAATGGGTAAGGTAATGCCACGTTACATTCCAAAACCAGCGCCTAAGAAGGAAGAGCGAGTTCAGGAAGAAACCGTTATTGCAACATCAGCGGTACCAGCAATGCAAGGTGGTTTTGCTTGTCCAGAAATGGCGATGGGTAAAGTTATCATTCATCGTGAACAACCTATTGTTACTGAAGCACCAGCTGTTGAACCGAAAGTTCAAGAGACTGTTGAAGCAAAAACTGAAACACCAGTTGTAGAAACGGTTGTTGTTGAAGCACCAGTCGTGGCTGAACAAGCTCCAGTTGTTGAAGTCGTTGAGGCTGTTGAAGCTCCAGTGGTTGACGCAACAGAAACCGTTGTAGAAGCAGCACCTGTGGTAGAAGCGATTGAAGAAGCAGCAGAAGAAGTTGCCGTTGCAATCGAAACACCAGCAGTAACAGCAGAGCCAAAAGCAGAAGTCATCAAAGTTGTAGCTAAACCACAAGCTAGCGCACCAATGACGAAAGCACCGGGCCCTCAAGAAATTCGCGAAATTTCTGTTACCGCAGCACCACTTAAAGCTGAACGTTACACGTCGAAAGGCGCTGGTAGCCAAGTAGCAACAAACAGTGCAACAGCGGCAATGACAAAACCGAACTTTAACTAAGTTTAAAACTGTCATAGCTTAAAGCTAAATAAAAGGCTGCCATTTGGCAGCCTTTTTTGTTACTTATCGTGTTAACTGAAATTGTTCATATTAATATCAACGACTGATCACATTTGTCGGTCATTATCCCTATCATTCTTGAACTTAATCACACTTTTCGGTAGCATTCGCCGACTCAAGTTTTCGACACCATTCTGATGCTGCTCTTTTTTTACTACGGTTTGTGCTGATCGAAGTGGCTAACACTTCACCTATCAGTACTTGTGCAAATATGAATATGTGTCGAGAGAAATTCATCGCCAAGAGAACTCAATACAAACCATGTTCGAATTTCCTCAATTTTCTAAGCACTCCGTAAAAAATGATGTGCTTTCAGGCTTAACCGTTGCGCTGGCGCTGGTTCCTGAAGCAGTAGCATTCGCCTTCGTTGCAGGTGTAGATCCAATGGTCGGTCTATATGCTGCATTCATTGTAGGCCTTATCACCTCTATCTTTGGTGGCCGTCCTGGCATGATTTCAGGTGCGACCGGTGCAATGGCAGTGGTAATGGTATCGCTAGTTGCAACCCACGGCGTGCAATATCTATTTGCCGCGATTATGCTGGCGGGTATTCTTCAGATTGCCGCTGGTTTATTCAAACTAGGTAAATTCATCCGTATCGTTCCACATCCAGTAATGATTGGTTTTGTAAACGGTCTAGCTATTGTTATCTTCCTAGCACAGTTAGGTCAGTTTAAAGCACCTGATATCAACGGTATACTAACTTGGTTACCACAGGACCAAATGTTCCTTATGCTAGGTTTGGTTGCTTTGACGATGGGCATCATCCACTTCCTACCTAAGATCACCACAGCTGTGCCATCTTCGCTTGTTGCGATCGTGACAGTGACAGCGCTTGTTGTTGGTTTGGATCTGGAAACTCGCACAGTAGTAGACTTCCTACGTACTATGTCTGGTGACGAAGCAGCGACTTTGGCGGGCTCTCTCCCTACATTCTCCATTCCAGCGGTACCATTGACACTTGAAACACTACAAATCATTCTGCCGTACGCAATCATCCTTGCAGCTATCGGTCTGATTGAGTCTCTGTTGACGCTGACTGTTCTAGATGAAATGACGAATACTCGCGGTCAATCGAACCGTGAATGTATCGGTCAAGGCATGGCAAACATGACGTGTTCAGTATTTGGTGCGATGGGTGGCTGTGCAATGATTGGTCAATCAATGATCAACGTAAATTCAGGTGGTCGTGGTCGACTTTCTGGCATCGTTGCAGCAAGTGCACTTCTGATCTTTATCCTATTTGCATCATCGCTTATCGAAATGATCCCTCTAGCTGCGCTAGTCGGTGTGATGTTCATGGTTGTAATCGGCACATTTGAATGGGCGACCTTCAAGCTTGCACGTCGTGTACCTAAACAAGACTTCTTTGTTATCGTTCTAGTAACTGTCGTTACGGTGCTGACTGACCTTGCGGTCGCCGTTGCTGTCGGTGTTATTGCATCAGCGCTGATGTTTGCATGGCAGCACGCAAAACACATCTACGCAGACACTCGTTTGAATGAAGAAGGCTCTAAAGAATACAAAATCCATGGCCCTATCTTCTTCGGCTCAGCGGCAAACTTCCTAGAACTGTTTAACGCGCACGGCGATCCAAAAGATATTATCGTTGACTTCGCAGACTCTCGCGTAACAGATCACTCCGCAATCGAAGCGATTGAAACGCTTGCAGAGCGCTATGCCGCACTTGGTAAAACGCTTCATCTGCGTCATCTAAGTCCTGACTGTCGCAAGCTTCTTGATAAAGCGGGTAGCTTGGTTGAAATCAATGTGAAAGAAGATCCAAGCTATAAAGTAGCAACAGACATTCTAGCGGGTTAATCCCAAATTAGATCGTTCAGGTATAGTTCTTTAGAAAGCGAAAAAGGGATGAGTCATACTCGTCCCTTTTTGTTATCTGTTTATTTACATTTATAGCTTGTTCAAAATCGCTTCTGAAGCTTCTTCAATCAAATCTAATACCAATTCAAACCCCCTTTCTCTACCGTAATATGGGTCAGGAATTTCATCGTATTTGGAGTCCGAATGGCTCAAAAATAGCGAGACTTTATGGCGATGCTCTACCGGGCAAATATCCAGAAGATCCGCAAGATTCGCCTTGTCTGCTGCGAGTACAAGATCAAACTCTCCAAAATCCTCAACCTTTACCTGACGTGAACGTATTCCTTTAAAAGAATAGCCTCGTTGCTTACCGGCTTGCATAGAGCGTGCATCTGGTGAATTACCTGCGTGGTAACCAATTGTGCCAGCCGAGTCAATTTCGACATCCACACCAAGCTTTTCGGCTTTCGCTCTCAGTACCGCCTCTCCAGTTGGAGAGCGACAAATATTTCCCATACAAACAACGAGTATTTTCTTCATTTTATTCCCTGAATTATCGATGGTTTTTCTTCACCATGTGTTGGTCTATCATAGCGAGATAATCCAATGAACCCAAGTCAGCTTGGGCAAGGCACGACAAGGAATTGAGGAAGTAATATGTCTATCGAAGAAAACAAAGAAGCACGCCATAAGGCTCGCCAACAAAAAGTAAAAGAACAGGTAGACGCAAAAATTGCTGCGGCTCAAGAGGAAAAAGGCTTGCTACTGGTTATCACAGGTAACGGTAAAGGGAAGTCAACTTCGGGCTTCGGAACGATCGCTCGTGCAGTTGGTCACGGTTTGAATTGTTCCGTTGCTCAATTTATTAAAGGTACTTGGGACAACGGCGAGCGTAATCTACTTGAAAAACTTGGGGTAGAATTCCAAGTGATGGCCACGGGTTTTACATGGGAAACACAGAATAAAACGGCGGATACAGATGCTGCTCAGTTAGTTTGGCAAGAATGTAAGCGTATGCTTAAAGACGAATCGATCGATGTGATTCTGTTTGACGAATTAACTTACATGGTGAGCTATGGGTACATAGACTTGGATGAGGTCGTAGAAGCCCTAAACAACCGTCCTAAAATGCAATCTGTCGTGATCACTGGCCGCGGAGCACACCGCACTCTGATTGAAATGGCCGATACAGTATCGGAAGTAAAGAACGTCAAACACGCTTTTGAATCTGGCGTAAAAGCTTTAAAAGGTGTGGATTGGTAATCTATTCATCGTGCAATAATTAATAAAAAAGGGTTGGCGTATTGCCAACCCTTTTCTCTTTTAGATTTAGACCGCAGTTAATTGAACAAGCCTTTCAATAGGCCATCAACGGCTTCTTTGGTCTTCTCATCTTTGATCTTGTCCGTTAGCTTCTCTACACCACGATCAATTTCTTTCTGCGCTTTTTGTTTTAACACATCATCAAAGACCAGTTTGAATTTAGGCTCTGCCCATTTTCCAGATACATTGATAGGAATGGTAATGTCTTTAAGTTCATCAATGTTCTTACCACCTTGCCCTTCTAAAGAACCAACCACTGAGGTACTGATCGTAAAATCGACGGTTTCATTCAGATAGTTGGCTTTACCTTTACCGCGCACACGCAATAACGGTGATTGGGCTTTCATGTTATCCGTTGAAACGACACCTTTATTCAGTTTCAATGTTGCTGTCATAGCACTGAAGTCGGTTTTCTTCACTTCATCTGTGCCGTCTAAGCTCTGCCCTTTAAAACGTGCGTAGTTTTCACGAATCAATTGAGCAACGTTAATGCCGTTAACTGCACCATCGGTAAAGTTAATCGCGATAGTACCAACTAAGTTCTTTTTGATGCCTGTTGGAGTGAGGCTACTGCCCTTGACATTAACGTCAATATTACCTGTTCCTTCAAGCATATCGTTGTTCGCTACATCAATAAGTAGCGGTTGAACATGAATACCTTTGATCGACTTCTTAGCCGTATAAGTCGCAGGTGATTTACGAGCATCCAACTTAGCTGTTGCAGAAATCGTACCTTGATATAGCTTAGAGGTGAACGAGTTCAGATCAAACACACCACGATTGATAGAGAAGCTTGCTTTTACGGCTTCCATCTTTGCATTCGCCGCTTTGAATTTATCGATCGTGATATCGCCTTTCACGTCTAACGTTTTCAATGCAGACAGGTCCGGTTCAACTTCTGGTCCTGCTGGTGCTTTGCTACCACCAGATGCTGGTTTATCACCCGCAGGAGCTTGACTATTCAAGCCCAAAAATTCATCTAAGTCGATATTAGGGCTGTGCACAGCAAAGCGTACCTTAGGAATATCCCCCAGAGTGACATCCGCTTTACCATCAAGTGCAATGGCGTTCGCCGTTAGCTTCTCCAACACAAAGCTCAGGTGACTCTTAGTTAGGTCAAACGAAAGATCCGAAGCCATATCCACTTTCATTGGTGATTGCGGCAGCGTATCCCCCTCAAAAGTTGAGTTGAGCGTCAACTTGTTTAATTGCACTTTGCTAATCGCCTTATCAACGTTCAGCTCACCGCCGCCTTTCATATCGAGTGTCATGCCACCCGCTTCGCCTTTGAGCGCATAGCTTAGGTTATTGGCCTTATCGAACTCAAAAGTGTCCAGACCGATAGTTGCCGAATCAATCTTGTTTGTCGCATCCGCATAAGTCGCATCAAAGTTAATGTCTTTCAGAGCATAGTTTGCAAGACCTTTCGCCAACTTAAAGTCAGCTTTACCTTGGGCGGTAAACTTCTGCTCATTCATCTCACCTTTCACACCAAAATCTGCGGTGGTCCAGTTATCAAAAGCAAACTGGGAGAGATTTAAAGAGATATCAGAAAGCTTAATATGGCTATCTGCTTGCTTGTCTTGGATTTCAACATAACCATTTGAGATGCTGACTCCTGCAAGATTGATTGTCCAATCGGAGCCAGAACCTTGCGTTGCACTCTCCTGCTTCGGCGTAGTATTCGTTGTTTGCTCAGCTTGTTGAGTTTGCGCCTTGGTAAGAGCATCAATATTTTTGCTGCCATCTTTCAAGGTTTCTAAATAGAACTCAGCGCCATCCAGTGTGACATTGCCAATTTCTAATTGTTTGCTCAACAGAGGCGTAACTGAGACATCCACACCGACGGCGTCGACTTTGAATAAGTTTGGTTGGCTAAAACCTTGAGGATTGCGCAGCTCGGTGCGTCCCAGTTCGAAACCAATCGATGGGAAAAACTGCCAACTGATATCGCCTTCAATCACCAACTCTAAACCCGTTTGCTTCTGCGCTTGTTCCACAATAAGGGGTTTAAATTGATTCGGATTGATGAAAATAATTAATGCTAAAACAACGGCCAAAATTGCCACAACAGGTATGGCGATAATTAAGAGCAGTTTCTTCATTCGCTTTTTCCTTGCTCGTGTGTTTTTAAAATTATAATAGCTGACGCCACTTATCGCAGACAGTTCCGCAAAAGCGTGAAAAACATCCAATTTTTATCTGCAACTGACTAATTTAAAAACAAAAAAAAGAAGTGGCACCTAAGGTGCCACTTCTTATCACAAAAATAAAGCGATATAGCCGTCTAAAGGCTTAAGCTTTCAGAAGTTTTGCAATGTGCGCTTTAAGAACGTCGATTGCGATACGGTTTTTACCACCACGAGGAACGATGATATCTGCGTATTGCTTTGAAGGTTCAATAAATTGCATGAACATCGGACGAACAGTTTGTTGGTATTGCTTAAGAACAGAGTCCATTGTACGACCGCGTTCTTCAACGTCACGCTTAACACGACGAAGTAGACAAATATCCAAAGGCGTATCCATAAACACAGTTGCGTGCATTAGGTTACGCAGGCGTGGGTCCGTTAGCAGCAAGATGCCTTCTAAAATGATTACCTTTTTAGGGGTCATTGGTGTGGTGTTACTTGTACGAGTGTGCTCAGTGTAGCTGTACTCAGGCACTTCTACGGCTTCGCCACGCACCAATTTTTCCAAGTGTTCACAAAGTAGGTCGTGGTCTAACGCGCTCGGGTGATCGTAGTTAGTCTTTACACGCTCTTCCATGCTTAGTTGGCTTTGGTCGTTGTAGTAGCAATCTTCCGTGATGACACCGATTTGATGATCGCCCACTTTCTCGCGAAGCTCATTGTAAATCGTGCTCGCGATCAGACTTTTTCCAGAAGCAGAAGCGCCAGCAATACCTACGATGACGCATTGATTATTATCAGACATTAGTTTGCACCCGATGATGATTTTCTAGTCACATAAAAAGATAAACTGCGTGATTATAGGGAGTTCACCCCATAGTTACTAGCTGGAATTAGAGTTTCGTTATAAGTTTCTGTCTACCTAGAGGATCAACCTCTAGGCAAACGATAAAACGAACAGTTTTCAACCAGTACTATTTAAGAACTTAGTTTACCATTGTAAAACTGATTGCATCTGGCTTGGTCTTTCCTTGCCAATACATGATGCTACAAACACGATCGGCCAATTGCTTGTAGTAGCCAGCATGCTCACTCTCCGGACGTCTTGCGACGGTTGGAGTGCCCAAATCAATGTCTTCCCGCATTGAAATGTGCAATGGGATTTGACCCAGTAAGGCTAAGCCAAACTCTTGCGACATTTTTTCAGCTCCGCCAGTACCAAAAATGTGCTCGACCGCACCACACTGACCACAAATGTGATAACTCATGTTCTCAACTACACCGACAACTGGGACGTTCACTTTATGGAACATCGCCGCCCCTTTACGAGCATCCGCTAATGCAAGATCTTGTGGTGTCGTAACAAGCACAGTACCTGTTACTGGAATCTGCTGTGACAACGTCAATTGAATATCACCCGTACCAGGTGGCATATCAATCACCAAGTAATCAAGCTCTGGCCAATCGGTTTCCGTCAGCAACTGTGAAAGCGCTTTAGAGGCCATCGGGCCGCGCCAAATGGCCGCTTCCGACTTATCCACTAAGTAACCGATAGAATGAGTATAGATACCATGTGCGAAAATAGGCTCCATCCATTTCGCATCGCGAACTTCTGGTTTTGCGTCTTCTTGACCTAGCATCATAGGAACCGATGGGCCATAGATATCAGCATCTAACAAGCCAACTTTCGCCCCCGACTGTGCAATGGCTAAAGCAAGGTTGACTGCCGTTGTCGATTTACCCACGCCTCCCTTTGCTGAGCTAACTGCGATAATGTTTTTCACGCCTTTAACGGCATTGGTAACTTGCGTCTCAAGCGCTTTGATATTCAACTCGATTTGAAAATCGAACGCTGGAACATCACCCGATGCTTGTTGCTCTTTAACCCAATGGCTCAACGCAACTTGGAGTTCGTTGCTCGCAAACGGCAAGGTAATTTGAATACCACCTTGCGCGGGGATCGCAACCATACCATTAATATCTGCCCAGTTTTCCACCAACTGCGGATGTTGAAACTGGTTAAGCCAATGACAAAAATCTTGTTTTGAAGTGAACTGATGCATGAGGCCTCCTTTATGCATCTAATCGTAGCACCCAGCGGCGAGATTCAGAACCCCAAAAAAACTAAGGCAATCCATGGTTTGATGCCTTGGCGTTAGGGAACTCATGGGGTAGTATTAGTCTCTATTTTTTATACCTATCAAAAAGCGATTATTAAGTATGGCAAACGATCCAAGAAAACTGCTGGTAACTTGTGCCCTTCCGTACGCTAATGGTTCGATTCACCTAGGTCACATGCTTGAGCACATTCAAGCTGACATCTGGGTTCGCTACCAACGCCTGCGTGGCAACACTGTAAACTTCATCTGTGCTGACGATGCTCACGGCACGCCAATCATGCTAAAAGCACAACAGATGGGTATTACGCCAGAAGAGATGATCGCTGCAGTGAGCGAAGAGCATCAAAAAGACTTCGCTGGCTTTGATATTAGCTTTGATAACTACCACAGCACACACTCAGAAGAGAACCGTGAACTGGCTTCTCACATCTACCTTGAGCTGAAGAAAAACGGTTTTATCTCTAGCCGTACTATTTCTCAGTTGTTCGATCCTGAGAAGGAAATGTTCCTACCAGATCGCTTCGTTAAAGGTACTTGCCCTAAGTGTAAGTCAGAAGACCAATATGGCGACAACTGTGATAACTGTGGTGAGACGTACAGCCCAACTGAACTGATTAACCCAAAATCAGCAGTATCTGGCGCAACTCCAGTAATGAAAGACTCTGAGCATTTCTTCTTCGACCTACCTCAGTTCGAAAGCATGCTAAAAGAGTGGACACGCTCTGGCTCACTGCAAGCTGAAACAGCAAACAAAATGCAAGAATGGTTCGAGTCTGGTCTGCAACAGTGGGATATCTCTCGTGATGCGCCTTACTTCGGTTTCGAAATTCCTGGTGAAAAAGACAAGTTCTTCTACGTATGGCTAGATGCACCTATCGGTTACATGGGCTCATTCAAGAACCTATGTGACAAGCGTGATGACCTAGACTTCAACGAATACTGGAAGAAAGACAGCACTGCTGAGCTTTACCACTTCATCGGTAAAGACATCGTTTACTTCCACAGCCTATTCTGGCCTGCGATGCTTGAAGGTTCTGGTTTCCGTAAGCCAAACAACGTATTCGTACACGGCTACGTAACAGTAAACGGCGCTAAGATGTCTAAGTCTAAAGGCACATTCATCAAAGCGAGCACGTACCTAAACCACCTAGACCCTGAGTGTCTACGTTACTACTACGCAGCGAAACTAAATAGCCGTATCGACGACCTTGACCTTAACCTTGAAGACTTCACTCAACGTGTAAACGCTGACGTAGTAAACAAGATTGTTAACCTAGCTTCTCGTAACGCAGGTTTCATCACTAAGCGCTTTGAAGGCAAGCTATCTGCTGAATTTGCGGAACCAGAGCTTTACAACGAATTCGTTGCAGCAGCTGAGCGTATCGGTGAGCTGTACGAAACTCGTGAATTCAGCCGTGCTATCCGTGAAATCACAGCGCTAGCAGACAAAGCGAACCAGTACATCGATGAGAAAGCACCTTGGGTTCTTGCAAAAGAAGAAGGTAAAGAGAAAGAGCTTCAAGAAGTTTCTTCTGTAGGTATCAACCTATTCCGCGTACTAATGGCTTACCTGAAACCAGTGATGCCTGAGCTTGCGGCTCGCACTGAAGCTTTCCTAAACGAAGAGCTAACGTGGGAAGGCGTTGCTACTCCGCTAACTGATCACGAGATCACTAAGTTCAAAGCGTTGTTTAACCGTATCGATCCTAAGAACATCGAAGCAATGATCGAAGCATCGAAGGAAGACGCTGCGGCAGAAATAGCAGCAAAAGAGAAAGCTGAAGCTGAGAAAGAAAAAGCAAGCCAAACTGAGCTAGACAAAGATCCTATCGCTGAAGAGATTGAGTTTGATGCTTTCGCAGCCGTTGATATGCGTATCGCGCGCATCATCTCGTGTGAAGAAGTGCCAAAAGCAAACAAGCTACTGAAGTTCCAACTGGACATCGGTGGTGAGACTCGCCAAGTATTCTCTGGCATCAAGTCAGCTTACAAACCTGAAGAGCTAGAAGGCAAGCTAACCGTAATGGTAGCGAACCTAAAACCTCGTAAGATGAAGTTTGGTATGTCTGAAGGCATGATCCTAGCAGCGGGCCCTGGCGGCAGCGACCTATGGATCCTTGAGCCACACGAAGGTGCTCAGCCAGGTATGCGTGTAATGTAATTCATTACGTTATCGTATTGCTTAAAAATCCCTGCCAATTCGGCGGGGATTTTTTTTGACCAAATTCACACTTTTGGTGAGAGTACGCACCAAATTTGTACGCCTGATTTTAATCAAAACTCATAAAACCTTGTTTTTATTGACTTTAATTATTGGCATTAAAACTGCTCCTACTTACTTGCTAGGTCAAAAGCACTAACAAGGAGTTGGTTATGTTTGTTTTGATTTCAACTTTCATTTCAATTGCCATTCTGGCGGGGATTTATCACTTGGCTGCGAAGCGCGAGAAGCAACATGCTCGTAAATACCAGCTACTCAGTTTATTGCGTGATGTTGTCTACCTATTACGACGTCATCGAGCAATGACTCACCACTCTCTCCAATATCATCAAAACCACGAAAATGAGATAGAACACGTCCATCGTGAGTTGAGCAATAAGTTACACCTATTACTTGATACGTCACACTTCGAGAACAAACCCATGTATCGCGTGCTGCAAATCAAAATCGATAAACTGATGGAGCAATGGGAGGATAACTCTGTAGCACGTAATCAGATGGAACATGGTCAGTTAATTCGTCACTGTTTGTTCCTGATGGATGAAGTGACCATTGCGTGGTTGGCTATCGCTCAAAGAGATGAACTTAATGACGAATATCACATGAATTGGCAAACTGTCATCGACAGCTTAGAAACATTAACTCAGTTACGGATCAGTATCCAAGATATGGAAGATCGCGGCGGTCCTGAACGAATGCGCAATTATGCGTCAGTAATGATAAGAAGGCTTAATCAGCTTGCGGTTATCAGCCCTTTGAGCCTTGCCTCTCCTACATCAGTAAGTTCCATACAGGCACTCAACGAATACATTGATGGGGATATCAACACGCTTAAAGTAGAGAAGTTGTATGATATTACTTCGGATTTATCTTTGACCATATTTAACACTTACGACCACATTCTGTCAGATATTATTGAAGTCCTGTATCAACCGCTACCAAAGTTATCTTTAGCCTAGTAGTTAAAATAAAAAACCGCAGTCGAGTGACTGCGGTTTCTTTATTCTTGAAAACGTCGTTAAGTTGAAGCTTAGCTGTCGTCTTCAGTGAAGTTGGTTGGAAGTTGCAGCTTCATCTCATTCCAGATCTGTGCACTTTCCATACCGTAATGACGAATCAAAATCGGTAGCTGATCACGCTGACCTGTTTCACAGGTTTCAAACAACTGACGGTAGAATCTCAATGCCAGATCACGTGATGCTGGGTTCGAGAAGTAGTAGCTGCCTACACGATCATAAAGCTTTCTCAAACCGTTAAAAATCAAACCGTAAATTTGGTTGCCAGAATGGAATGCAAGGCGTTGAAACAGCATGTAGTCATAGAAGTTGAACGTCTTAGCAATCAGAATCTCTTGGCGTTTTGCTTCATCTTTTTCGTTGTCTTCTTTGACACTTTGCAGGATTTTGTCTGCATATGGAGACGCGGCAATAAAGTCATCCCAAGAAGGTGCGCTAACAAGTGCTTCACAAGATTCAATTACGTTCTGGATTGTACGCTCAGACGCCTCTTTGTTTGCTTTGAACGCATAGCGCATAAAAATTGGACTGATATTCGTACGTGCCGCAAGCAAATCTTCAACGATGTTTGTCGCGTTATCAACATCTAACGTCATTAGCGTGTCCAAGATATGCAGACCAGAAGTCTCCATGAATTGGTTCACTTTGGTTGGTTTACCATGCTGGATAGTCAACCATCCATCACGAGCAAGACGTTGCAATACTTCACGTAGTGTAGTTCGAGTAACCCCGATCAGTTCAGATAGTTCACGTTCAGCGGGTAAAATTGAGCCAGGAGGAAAACGGCCGTTCCAAATGCTCTCGATTATGTATTTTTCTGCGAAACCCGCAGGGCTCTTAGCCTTAATGACCATTCTGTTTTTATCCAATATTGATTTCTAAGGGTCGATACCACTCATCATACCACTACTTAACGATTAGCGAAAATTAACGATCAATAAATGAAACGATTTCTAAATATAGAGTTAATACTCTACATATATCTTCAATTTAAAATACCAACCACTTGGAACCAAAGGCGCAAAAGTCATATTCTGTATAAAATACAGCAGTCATAAAGTCATATAAAATAAAGCCTACCTCGTCACATTTTTCTGCTCAAAATATGCAAAATAAATTTGTGTTTTACGATTAATATTCTTTCTTAATTGATCTTTTCTCGTAATTGACTTCGTTTTAAATTCCAAAGTGATTTTTTTAAGCTTTTCGTGGTATAGTAACGCCGTTTTGATCGCGTTATTACAAATAAAAAGCAGTTTTAGTCGGAAGCATCACGTTTTGTTATTGACTATAAAATGCCGAGGTGTAGAGTTGCGGTCGAAAGTGAGCGGTGCTTAAGTTCAGGGGAAGTAACTTGGCAAGACTACAGTAAGACAATGGATTGTTGTTTTTCTAAGTTATTGTTTTAAAAGACTAAATAATAAGTCTAACAAACAGATACTTAAGCACTATTGTAGTGTCTATTCATAATTTTGTTATAAAGAGAATTATCATGCCGATGTCGCTCGGAAATGCCTTTATCAAGAACTTCCTTGGTAAAGCGCCTGATTGGTACAAAGTTGCCATTATAGCCTTCCTAATTATTAACCCGATTGTTTTCTTCTTAATTGACCCATTTGTTGCAGGTTGGTTGCTAGTAGCGGAATTTATTTTCACATTAGCAATGGCGCTGAAGTGTTACCCACTTCAACCCGGAGGCCTCCTCGCAATAGAAGCGGTTGCTATCGGTATGACTAGCCCTGCCCAGGTGAAGCATGAGCTAGTTGCCAATATCGAAGTACTTCTACTATTGGTATTCATGGTTGCGGGTATCTACTTCATGAAACAGCTTCTGCTGTTCATTTTTACGAAGATCCTGCTTGGTATCCGTTCTAAAACGTTACTTTCGCTCGCATTCTGTTTCGCTGCCGCGTTTTTGTCAGCATTCTTGGATGCGCTGACCGTAATCGCAGTTGTTATCAGCGTTGCCGTTGGTTTCTACTCGATTTACCACAAAGTGGCTTCAGGAAACCCAATTGGCGACCACGATCATACTCAAGATGACACCATCACTGAGCTAACTCGTGACGACCTAGAAAACTACCGTGCTTTCTTACGTTCACTACTTATGCATGCTGGTGTAGGTACCGCACTAGGTGGCGTAACGACGATGGTTGGCGAACCACAAAACTTAATCATTGCTGACCAAGCTGGTTGGTTCTTTGGTGAGTTCTTGATTCGCATGGCACCGGTAACACTTCCAGTCTTCTTCTGCGGTTTGATCACTTGTGCAGTTGTAGAGAAGCTGAAAATTTGTGGTTACGGTGCACAACTGCCTGATAACGTTCGTCAAATCCTTGTTGATTTCGACCGAGAAGAACGCAAAACACGTACAAATCAAGACGTCGCTAAACTTTGGATTCAAGGTCTTATTGCCGTGTGGTTAATTGCAGCACTTGCACTACACTTGGCGGCAGTTGGTCTGATTGGCCTTTCGGTAATTATCCTCGCGACTTCGTTCACGGGTGTGATTGAAGAACACTCAATGGGTAAAGCGTTTGAAGAGGCTCTGCCATTCACGGCACTACTAGCGGTATTCTTCGCGATTGTAGCCGTTATCATTGACCAAGAGTTGTTTAAACCTGTTATCGACGCGGTTCTCGCCGTTGAAGACAAAGGTACGCAGCTTGCGTTGTTCTATGTCGCAAACGGTCTATTGTCGATGGTATCGGATAACGTATTCGTAGGGACAGTCTACATCAATGAAGTGAAAGCGGCATTGATCGACGGTCAAATCACCCGTGAACAATTCGACCTACTTGCAGTAGCAATCAACACAGGTACTAACCTACCTTCTGTTGCGACTCCAAACGGTCAAGCAGCCTTCCTATTCTTGCTAACATCTGCACTGGCACCATTGATTCGTCTATCATACGGCCGCATGGTTGTCATGGCATTGCCATACACTATCGTACTTGCTCTTGTAGGTTTGATGGGCATCATGTTCTTCCTAGAACCTGCAACCGCATTCTTCTACGATGCTGGTTGGATTGTGCCTAGTAGTAGTGATCTAGCACCCGTTGTGTCAGGTGGACACTAAAAATATGAGTTGATTAGGAAACTTATCCACGTTAAAAAGCTCTGAGTAATCAGAGCTTTTTTATATTTCAGACAGGATTGAAACCCGTGACTATTTTCGCATCACTAAACCAGTTTTCGAAGGGACGCTTATCTTGGCTTCTACTTCTTCTTGCTATTGTCTTCTTTGAAGCCTGTGCCCTATTTTTCCAGCACGTTATGATGCTCGCCCCTTGTGTTATGTGTATTTATGAACGCGTAGCCATGCTAGGTATTGGGGCAGCTGCAATGCTCGGCCTTATTGCACCAAACAACCCAATCACGCGTTGGATTGCGCTTGCAGCTTGGGGAGCAAGTGCATATAAGGGTTTAATGCTGGCAATGCAGCATGTCGATTACCAATTTAATCCATCGCCGTTTGCTACATGCGATCTCTTTGTTACGTTCCCAAGCTGGGCGCCATTAAATCAATGGGCACCATGGATGTTTGAAGCGTATGGTGATTGTGCAAAAATCGTATGGCAATTCTTTGGATTATCGATGCCACAATGGCTCGTGGTTATTTTTGCCGGTAACTTGATCGCTTTTGCTTTCGTTCTTATTGCTCAATTTGTAAGCCCAAAAAGAAAGAACCCGATCCAATAACACGGTTCAATAACCAGGCGATAGTTATGAAAAAGCCGACCTCAGGTCGGCTTTTTCACGTCAAGTCAGCGAGTGAAATCTACTTCCCACAGCACTGCTTAAATTTCTTACCACTCTCACATGGGCATGCATCATTACGGCCTACACCTTTGAATGGATTTAAGCTCTTCGACTTTTTACCGACCATCAGCTCATCAGCGCCTAATGCGACTTCATTGATCATCAAGTCAAGCTGGTCCACAAAATCAGAAAGCGCAGGCGGTGTTACGATGCCAGCATCACGCATTTGTTGCTGTGTTTGCTCTTCATCAATCGTCAACATCATTGTCGTCAATAATGCTTGCAGCATGCGCTCTAAGCCATCATTAAGCGCAACGTCATGCCATTGTTCCTCAATGGTTGCCCATACAGACATAAAGCCTTCTGCAAAGTCTGCTAGCTGCTCTGTATTGCTATCTGTTAACTCTAGAATCGAGTATTCATTACGCAGGATATAGTTGTGCTGCTTGTGAATCTGTTCTTCTACTGCTGGTTGAATCGCTTTAAAACCCTCACCTAATAGCGGCTCTAACCAAGTTTCTGGAGCTAAAGGTTTCGTCGTTAAGTTGGCTGCGAGTACCGCGCCTTCAATAAAAAGTGAAGACTCATCTAGCTGGACTTCACCTTTTTCTATCAATGTATATTGCATGACATCTGGTTTCCCATGAATTTGGCGGCATTATACCTCAGAGCTTATACCCAAGTAACCTCGAGATGCTTGGGTATATAGAATGCAAGTTGATGTCACTCCAAGCGGATGACTCTTTTAATGACAAACTTCACTCACATCGCTACAATCGCCCTCCTTTTTCTCACCAAACTGTATTAGGCAAACTATGCGAGTTGTATTAGGCCCGATGGAAGGGGTTTTGGACCATTTGATGCGTCAAATCCTGACTGAAATAAACGACTATGATCTTTGTGTGACAGAGTTTGTTCGTGTGATCGATCAGCTTCTTCCAGATCATGTTTTCCATCGCTTATGCCCTGAACTTCTGCAAGGCTCTCAAACTGCATCTGGTGTACCTGTCCATGTCCAACTACTTGGGCAAGAACCAAACTGGATGGCTGAAAACGCGATAAAAGCAGCGGAGCTTGGCGCGCGCGGTATTGATTTGAACTTTGGCTGCCCAGCAAAGTTGGTGAACAAGAGTAAAGGTGGTGCAGCCTTGTTACAGCACCCTGAACTCATCCACAATGTGGTTAAAACATGTCGCGATGCCGTGCCTAATGATATTCCAGTGACCGCAAAGATTCGCCTTGGCTGGGAGAACCCTGAAGACTGTTTTGAGATTGTAGACGCAATTCAAACAGCTGGAGCGAATGAGCTCACGGTTCATGCTCGTACCAAAGAAGGCGGATACAAAGCTTCTGAAATTAAGTGGGAATACATTACGAAGATTCGTGAGCGTTTCGATATCCCATTAATCGCTAACGGCGAAATCTGGAATTATGAAGATGGCCAACGTTGCATTGCGACCACAGGCGTTGATTCTCTGATGGTATGCCGAGGTGCATTCAACATTCCTAACCTTGGAAACATGGTTAAACACAACCACCAGCCTATGCCTTGGTCAGAAGTGGTTGATCTATTGATTTACTACTCACAGTTTGAAATGAAGGGCGACAAAGGCTTGTACTACCCGAATCGCGTAAAACAATGGTTCTCTTATCTGCGACAAGCGTATCCAGAAGCGAAAGAACTGTTCCGAGAAATCCGTACGTTTAACAAAGCCGCCCCTATTGTCGAGTACATTCAACGTTATCGAGATGAATTGCACGCGCGCGTCGCTTAACCTACCGACATTAAAAAAGGGCGATCAATTCGCCCTTTTTTATGTCTAATTTCCAACAAAAAATTGCTTAAGTCGCTTAATAACAGATTTTGTTCTTACCTGTACTCTTCGCTTCATAAAGCTTTTCATCAGCAAGCTTAAACAGCTCATCAAAACCTTCCAATTGAGCCGCAGACTTAAATTCAACCCCACCCGAAACCGTAAAGCCTCCGTCGACGATTTTAATGGAGTGTTTGGCAATCGCTTTTCTTACACGCTCTAAAATTCTTAGCATGCTGTCAAAGTCTTCATCATAGATAGCCAAGACAAACTCTTCTCCACCAAAGCGTGACGCAACATCAGAATGTCGAATGTTATCTCGAATGCATTTGGCGACTAAGCGAATCGCATCATCACCTACATCATGACCATAAGTATCGTTAATCGCCTTAAAATCATCAATATCAAACACTGCTAAAGCAACGTGCTTTTTGGTCATTTTGTTTCGCCACACCGCTTGAATACCGCGGCGGTTTAATAGTCCTGTCATCGGGTCTTTAGCGGCCAATTCCTTGAAGTAACGGCGCTCTGTTTGTGTATTCACTAGGAACAACGCCACTGTACTCAAAACGTAAATAAAGAAAGCCACCGCAACGCTGTATTTTTCGAACGCTAATAAGTTTTTGAATTCATTCCAAAGGTTATACTCATAGAAAATGCGATGATTTGCACTCAAACGTTCATGTTCAATAGACTTTAAACGCATGACATTATCAGGAACGTCCATTAATGCCGAAATGATGTGTAGTTTACCTGCTAGGTTTTCATTTGCCTCTAGTAAACCATCAACATCAAAATCAATCGATAAAACACCTTGATGGTTATCATTTTCATAGATAGGCACTGTCAAACTCACAATTTGCCCATCGTGTCGATCCAACATTGGAGCGGGACCAGACAAGGTGACTTTTACCGTTTCTTGAGCCGTTCTCTGCCAGAAAGGTCTCGCCTTAAGTGTCTCCCAAAGTTGTTGAGTAAAATACTGCGCATAAGTATCTGGCGAGGAGATGATGTAGCCGCGCTGATCAATGTAATGAATCGCGACAATGTGGGATTCAATATCATGAAGAAAAGAAAGGGACGGAGCAAAGCCTGCTTTTTTCTCCGCAAGCTTAAATAACTTCGTGTCGGGTTGGCAGAGTTCTTTTTGTCCGACAATCATATAATCCAACTCCACCGCAGGTAAGCCTCCGGAGTGCTTATTCTCTAATAGCAGAACATCAATTGGCCACACGTAACATAAACCATTTTTTTCCATATGGTTATGCTCTTTGAACAATGGGTGTGCCGGATTGGAGTAATTAACGAAACTGTAGTCAAGAGCAGTCAACACCTTTATCGCTCGGTCGATAGCACGATCGACTTGCCCATATTCAATGGTGATGTAACGATTTATCGCATCGTAGTAGTTTTTCGCCGTCACAATCATGACCGCGATAAACAAAAATAGCGGGAAGAAGATGACAAACTTGAGGCTAAATCGCCTTTTATTACCCATTAAACACCATTGTTTCAGTTATTATTTGCCCTTCGACAGCGTAAGTTACCAAAGGGCTATTTATAGTTTTTCATTTATGTATTCATAAATTTTAATAAATCTGAGCTAACGTGTCACTCCAACTGCCATAATTTGCAGTTCATTGCTGGGATATTGACAGAAAAATGACGTTGCGCATCGATAACTTCACCATTGTCTAATAATTGATGCAAGTGCTTTGCATTTAAGCCAAGTTGCCATAAAGGTAAATTAACAATTTTGTCGTATTCGCTTAAGTTAAATGCCACAACTATTGTTTCTTCTTTCCACTGTCTGGCATACACCATTGTGCTTTCATCACAGTGCAACCATTGTATACCCCCTGACTGTAATGACTTGTATTTATTACGAATTCCAATTAATAGCTGATAGAAAGGAAACCACTGAGAACCATCTAATTCCTCCCAAGGGAAGCAACGTCTATTGTCCGGATCTAAACTCCCTTCTAACCCCACTTCGCTACCATAGTAAAGGCATGGAGTACCGACATAAGTCATTAACAACAACAATGCCACTCGCATTTTTTCTTCATCACCATTCAAAAGCGTCAGAAAACGGGCAGTATCATGGCTATCTAACTGATTAAGTTGAGAGAGTTGGTTTGCAAATGGGATTTTAGCCCGAGCTTCATCTATCCACTCTTTAAACTCCATGACATCAATATCAATTGGGTCATACATGATGTCTTGTTTGGCAATCAAAGCGCGAACCGGATGAGCAAAGCCGTAATAATTCATCGCGCCATCTTCTTGTCCCCCCTGAAGCCATTGTGTCGCTTCAAAGAAATGCTCCCCTAACACATAGGCATCGGGATTGACCTCTTTTGTGGCCTTGCGAAAAGCTTCCACATAGTGTGCGTTGTTCTTTGCGCCATCGCCCTCACCTAACATATGAATCACATCGAAGCGCCAACCGTCGACAGCATAAGGCGGTTTAAGCCAATATTTGATGACCGACTCTTCACCTTGGTAGATATGGTCACGAACTTGTTCATTCTCAAAGTTAAGAACCGGTAGATTGCCAATACCTTTCCATCCAATGTAATTGTTGGTTTGCCCCTCGAAGAAGTAGTAATCACGGAAGTCAGAATTTGGATTCCCATAAGCCCCTTGGCCTTCTTGTTTAAGATCAAACCAAGGGTGATGAACAGATGTGTGGTTAAACACCGCATCCAAAACAATCTTCATCTTCTTACCACGAATTTGCTCACACAACTGCGCAAACTGCTCATTCGAGCCAAACATTGGATCAATCTTGAAGTAGTCTGTGGTGTCGTATTTATGGTTGCTTGGCGCTGTGAAAACTGGGTTGAAGTAAAGTGCTGTTACACCAAGTTCGGCCAAATAATCCAGTTTTTTCTCTACGCCTTTTAAGTCGCCACCAAAGAACTCGCGCGCACCCGTATTTTTATGAGAACCAACAGGGTCTCCCCATGACTTAACCAGTGCGTCTGGGTCATAGGCAGCATAATCATCTTGGGTGACTTGCTCAGAACGACTTGAGGCAAAACGGTCCGGGAAAATTTGGTAAAAGACCTGCTCTTGTACCCAACTTGGCGGTTGAGATTGAGTGTTGAGTTTGAAGTGAAACTCTTTGGGCGGCATACGTTTATGTACACCTCTGCCATCGAGCCAAAACTGCTGCTTGCCTTTGAGCAGTTTGAAGACATAGTGAGTCACATCACGATCTTTATTTGACGCAAACTGAGCTTTCCAGAGAGTAAGCTCACCAGCTTCTCCGCTGCGTGACATGCTAATCAGGTATTCTTCATTATCCGGTTCACAACGAACGTGCACGCTATCAAAATCAGTGTTCTCGGTTTTCAGGATGACGGTTAGCAAATCGCCATCAAAAGTGAGGCCATCATCAGTTTGGCTATGGAAGATAAATGGAAGGGTCATGGCAAGTGCTCTTAGTATTGGAATATTCCACTATTTTAATTAAGAGTATTTACCGAAAAATCCTCCTTTTAAAACGACCATTTAGGTTATTTCTCAAGGAGGATCACGTTTGGTAGGCGTAGTTCTGTGTTTGCTTAGATTAGTTCAACAATAAACTGTCGTCCGCTAATTCCTCTCCTCGCACCTTTGAGAACATCTCTAGGAGATCCGGAACTTGCATATTGGCACGTTGCTCACCTGCGACATCAAGAACAATCTCACCTTGGTGCAGCATGACCGTTCTGTCACCACAAGCCAGCGCGTCTTTCATTGAGTGCGTCACCATCATCACTGTGAGATTGAACTCGCTGACGATACGCTTGGTTAGATCGATAACAAAAGCCGCCATGCGCGGATCTAACGCAGCAGTATGCTCATCTAACAACAACAGCTTACTGTCTGATAGTGTTGCCATGACCAAACTCACGGCTTGACGTTGGCCGCCTGACAACAGACCAATACTGTCTCCTAGCCGGTCCTCTAAACCCAAACCAAGAATACTGATTCTCTCCTGGAAAAGTTTACGTCGTTTGGAAGAAATCGCCATTCCCCAACCACGACGCTTACCGCGCATGTACGCTAGAGCCATATTCTCCTCGATGGATAAGTCCCCGCAAGTCCCTGCTAAAGGATCCTGGAAAACTCTCGCACACTGCGTAGCACGTTGGTCCACACTCTTTCGTGTTACGTCTTGCCCGTTGATAATGACTTGCCCACCAATCATCGGTGTTTCACCAGTCACCGCACCAAGCAGAGTCGACTTTCCCGCACCGTTAGACCCAATCACAGTGAGGAACTGGTGCTCAGGCACATCCAGAGATACGCCTTTTAACGCTCGGTTTTCCAAAATCGTTCCGGGGTTAAAGGTTACTTGGATATTACTTAACTCAATCATAGCGCCTCCCCTGAACCATTTTTAGATGCCGTTTGTTTGGCGTCATTAACGCGTTGTTTGGCTTTCATTTTTTGTTTTAGCTTTGGTGCAATTAGAGCTACAGCTACAAGCACCGCCGTAACGAGATTCAGGTCGGAAGCCTGTAAGCCAAACATGCCAGAGCTCAGAGCAAACGCGACAGCAAGTCGGTATAAAACCGAGCCAATAATGACCGCACATACCGCCACCCATATTTTGCGACCTGGAATGAGTGTCTGGCCAAGAATCACTGCCGCAAGACCAACCACTATCGTACCGACACCAGAGGTCACATCAGCAAAGCTATTGGTCTGAGCAAACAAGGCCCCAGCAAAGCCAACAAAACCGTTAGATAGCGCCAAGCCAAAGTAGGTGTAAAACCCTGTACTGGCTCCTTGCGCTGCAACCATACGCGCATTGACGCCTGTAGCCCTTAAACCAAGGCCAAAATCACTGTTCAGTAAACGCACCACAAACCAAGCAGAGAACAAGACCAGTACACCGACAACTAACGGCCGGATGTACATAGAGTCCCCTATGGCTTCAAACGGGGTAAGAATGGTGTCTTCACCTAGAAGGGCCATATTGGGCTTGCCCATGATGCGAATATTGACAGAGAACGCCGCAATCATGGTAAGGATGGAAGCTAATAGGTGAAGAATGCCACATCGAACCGCTAGAAAAGCCGTTACCCACCCTGTCATCCCACCAGCAATAACAGCCATTCCGGTGGCAATCCAAGGATTGATGCCCGCAACAATCGCAGTTGCAGCCACGGCAGCCCCCATTGGAAAGCTGCCATCAAC
This sequence comes from Vibrio sp. 10N.222.52.B12, assembly GCF_002875385.1. Taxonomy (NCBI): domain Bacteria; kingdom Pseudomonadati; phylum Pseudomonadota; class Gammaproteobacteria; order Vibrionales; family Vibrionaceae; genus Vibrio; species Vibrio sp. 10N.222.52.B12. The sequence goes on from NZ_MDAW01000147.1 coordinate 65,440, forward strand.
ACTTAAGTCGGGAAAGTCGAGAACACGGAAAGTTAGGTAAACGCCTAATGCAACCAAGCCATAAATCAAGCCGATCTCAAGCGCACCAAAAAAAGCAAATGCAGACATAACTGCTCCCTCTGCATAAATCAGGTCAGCATTTTACCGACCTGATAAGGACTCTTATTGCATGCTAGTTGCACGTTTCACTACAGCGCTAGGTAACTGGATACCGAGTTTGGTCGCAGCACCTTCATTCACCACTAAGTCAGAGCCCGTCGCAACTTTGACATCTAGCTCACCCGGTTCTTTACCTTCTAATATCGCAGCAACATAATCCGCGGTTTGCACACCGACCTGATAGTAGTCAAACCCGAGGCTGGCAATGGCACCTTTTTCGACGTAAGACGTTGCACCACCAAACACTGGCTTCTTCGCCTGATTTGCCGCAACAATCATCCCTTCTATCGCACTTGCGACTGTGTTGTCTGTTGGCGCATAAAGCACATCCGACTTAGCGGCAATGGCTTGCGTCGCCGATTGAACATCCGCACTCTTCAATGCTGTCGCTTCCACGACTTCTAATCCATTTGCTGCTGCACTTTCTTTTAGCAGTTGTACCAGCGTCACCGCGTTTGCTTCTCCTGGATTGTAAACCACACCAATGGTTTTAGCGGCTGGGAGTATTTCTTGAATCAAAGCAACATGCTGTGCCACAGGTGATAAGTCAGAAAGGCCAGTGACGTTTTTCCCCGGCTGATGCATGGATTTCACAAGCTTTGCGCCCACCGGATCCGTTACCGCAGTAAATACCACAGGAATTGAACGTGTCGCTGAAACCAGAGCTTGAGCAGAGGGCGTTGCAATACCCACTAAAACATCTGGATTCTCACCGACGTATTGGCGAGCGATCTGTACGGCAATCGCGGGGTTACCTTGGGCAGTTTTATAATCAAACTCGAGGTTTTTGCCCTCTTCGTAACCTTTGGCTTTTAGACCGTCTAATAAGCCTTGTCGGGTAGCATCTAACGCTGGATGCTCAACGATTTGGGACACCGCTACGGTTGCGGTGTTGGCAAACACGCTGGCGGAAGAAAAAGTCGCCGTAGCAGCTAAAATGGCGGTGGCTAGTAAACGTTTCGTTCTCATCATTACTCCTTGATGTCTCTTCATCCTTGTACCACGAGCGTTCGTAAAAATTATGATGCCAGCATGGTTATTCAGAAGATGGGATGTCGTGTTTTCTGTGCACTTTTTGTGCATCTCGTTTTCATTATTAACGCTAACTCTCGGTAAATAAAAGTAAGATTTAACAACAAAGTAACATTTGTGATCGCGACGCCGCTATAAAGATAGTTTTGACAGCACAGAAAACGGTGGGATGGAGAAATCTAGAACAGACAGAAATGGAGTGACAAAGGCTCACTCCATTTTCATAACATTGACTTGAGGGTTGTTGTTGTCGAGATTAGAACCAGCGCTCCAGCGCAGTTTTATCTAACTGACGGAAAGCTCTGTTCAAGATAATCGCCAATTCTTTGTATCTTGGTTTTGCTTTTGCTGGCTCAAGTGCAAAGCCAGTCTCAGTGATCTTTTGATGCAGTTCTCGGTACCAAGACGCAAGTGCTGGAGGCAATTTGGTATTAGAACGACTGCCTAACCACCACATCCCTTGTAAAGGCATGCTGATGGCAAATAATGCGACGACAATGGCTTGCGGTAACGCATTGTAATTGTTAAAAGCCATTTGAGTGAGAACACTGATCGCCGCTACTGCCGGCATCACTTTAATGCCGAAACGCGTTGCTTTGATAATGCGTTGTTCGGGAAAAATGGCGGTCAGCTCTTTACGAACCGGCCAGATCTCCATGTAGTTTTGGCCATCTTTCAGGCTATGGAACAATCCGACTTTATTACTCATACCACTCTCTCACTAAAAAATAGTTGAACATTTCAACTGAAGGCGCAAAAAATTGATGAAAGTTAATATTCTTTCAAAATTTTTTTGTTATCATTGCCTATTATCGCTATCCTTTGCAGACCCTCAATCTCATTGTTGCCGTTATTTACAATTTAAGCAACTTGAGATTCCTATCTGCACGGATCGCATCATAGTGATGGATGGGTTCATCACTATTCTTTTATACGGAATTAGAACGATTTTTGACCAAGATTAGTACGCACCCTCGATGGTATCGTCTATTCTTGTGATTAATTTTTCATCCTTTAACTGATTTTGATCAGACGAATAACAGGTAGTCACACATGTCTAAGCTAGTTTTAGTTTTAAACTGCGGTAGTTCTTCTCTTAAATTTGCTGTTGTTGATGCAGAAACAGGTGCAGAGCACCTATCAGGTCTTGCTGAATGTCTTCACCTTCCTGAAGCACGTATCAAGTGGAAACTTGATGGTAAACACGAAGCTCAACTAGGCAACGGTGCAGCACACGAAGAAGCGCTAGCGTTCATGGTTGAAACTATTCTTGCTTCTAAGCCAGAGCTTAAAGCTAACCTAGGCGCTATCGGTCACCGTATCGTTCACGGTGGCGAACAGTTCACTCAATCTGCACTGATCACTGACGAAGTACTTAAGGGTATTCAAGACGCTGCGACTTTCGCACCGCTTCACAACCCAGCGCACATCATCGGTATCGAAGCTGCTAAGCACAACTTCCCAGAGCTTCAAAACGTTGCTGTATTTGATACTGCGTTCCACCAAACTATGCCTGAAGAGTCTTTCCTATACGCTCTTCCTTACAAACTATACAAAGAACACGGTATCCGTCGTTACGGCATGCACGGTACTTCACACCTATTCATCACTCGTGAAGTTGCAGGTCTACTAAACAAGCCAGTTGAAGAAGTTAACATCATCAACTGTCACCTAGGTAACGGTGCATCTGTTTGTGCGATCAAGAACGGTCAATCTGTAGATACTTCTATGGGTCTTACTCCTCTTGAAGGTCTAGTAATGGGTACTCGTTGTGGTGACATCGACCCAGCTATCGTATTCCACCTACACGACGCTCTAGGTTACTCTGTTGAAGAAATCAACAACATGCTAACTAAAGAGTCTGGCCTACAAGGTCTAACTGAAGTGACTTCTGACTGTCGTTTCGTTGAAGACAACTACGGTGAGAAAGAAGAAGCAACTCGTGCAATGGACGTGTTCTGTCACCGTCTAGCTAAATACGTAGCGGGTTACACGGCTTCTATGGAAGGTCGTCTAGACGCAATCACTTTCACTGGCGGTATCGGCGAGAACTCTGGCCCTATCCGTGAAATGGTTCTAAACCGTCTAGGTATCTTCGGTATCGAAGTTGATGGTGAAGCTAACCTTAAAGCGCGTTTCGGCGGCGAAGGTACTATCACTACAGCAAACAGCCGTATCCCAGCAATGGTTATCTCTACTAACGAAGAGCTAGTAATTGCTGAAGACACTGCACGCCTAGCAGGTCTTTAATAGAATGAACTGGCTAGCCCTCGGCTAGCCAGTTTTTCTTCCAAACGAATTTCTTAGGGGCTCAACTCCTATTCTCTGAACCTCATGGAATAAGAGTTGAGCTTTTATCCCCCAATAGCTAAAGGTACTCTACGAATGTCTCGTACTATTATGCTTATCCCTGCAAGTGCTGGTGTTGGTCTAACTAGCGTAAGCATGGGTGTTCTTCGCGCTATGGAGCGCAAAGGCGTTAAGGTTTCTTTCTACAAACCAATTTCACAGCCACGTTCTGGCGGCGATCAACCTGATCTAACTTCAACAATCGTTGGTTACAACAGCGATATGAAGATCGGTCAACCTCTAGCGATGTCTGTTGCAGAAAGCCTAATCGGTAACGACAACATGGACGAGCTGCTAGAAACGGTTGTTGAACGTTACAACCAAATCAACAAAGACGCAGACGTGACGCTTATCGAAGGTCTAGTACCAACTCGTAAGCACCCATTCGCTAACCAAGTGAATGCGGAAATCGCAGCAACTCTAGGTGCGGAAATCGTTCTTGTTGCAACTCCAGGTACCGATAACCCAGCTCAACTTAAAGAGCGCATCGAAGTAGCATGTTCTAACTTCGGTGGTACTAAGAACAAGAACATCTCTGGCGTTATCATCAACAAGCTAAACGCACCTGTTGACGAAGCTGGCCGTACTCGCCCTGACCTATCTGAAATCTTTGACGATGCAGACAGCGCGAAGCAAAACGAAATGAAAGTGATGGAAATCTTCAACACTTCTCCAATTCGTGTACTAGGTTGTGTGCCATGGAGCATCGATCTGATCGCTACTCGTGCTATTGATATGGCTCAGCACCTAAATGCTGACATCATCAACGAAGGTGACATTGCGACTCGTCGTATTAAAAGCATCACTTTCTGTGCACGTTCTCTGCCAAACATGATTGAGCACTTCAAACCAGGTTCTCTACTTGTTACTTCAGCAGATCGTCCAGACGTTATCGTTGCAGCAGCGCTTGCAGCAATGAACGGCGTTGATATCGGTGCTATTCTATTGACTGGCGGTTACGACATCCCTGAAGAGATTTCTGGTCTATGTAAGCCAGCATTCGAAACAGGTCTGCCGATCTTCAAAGCACAAGGTAACACTTGGCAGACTTCTCTAAACCTACAGAGCTTCAGCATCGAAGTTCCTGCTGACGATAAAGAGCGTATCGAGTTCATCAACGAACACGTTGCGGGTCACATCGACGGTAACTGGATCGAGTCTATGACTGAGGGCACTCAGAAGTCTCGTCGTCTAAGCCCACCAGCATTCCGTTACCAGCTAACTGAATTCGCTCGTAAAGCAGGCAAGCGTATCGTTCTTCCTGAAGGTGACGAGCCACGTACAGTGAAAGCTGCAGCGATCTGTGCTGAGCGCGGCATTGCAGAATGTGTGCTTCTAGGTAACCCAGACGAAATCCGTCGCGTTGCTGAGCAGCAAGGTGTAACACTAGGTGCTGGCGTAACGATCATCAACTCTGATGAAGTTCGTGAAAACTACGTTGCTCGTCTAGTTGAGCTACGTGGCGCGAAAGGCATGACTGAAGTTGTTGCTCGTGAGAAGCTACAAGATTCAGTATTCCTAGGCACTATGATGCTTGAGAACGACGAAGTTGACGGTCTAGTTTCTGGTGCGGTTCACACCACAGCGAACACTATCGTACCTCCGTTCCAAATCATCAAGACTGCACCTGATGCGTCTATCGTATCTTCTGTATTCTTCATGCTGCTACCTGACCAAGTACTGGTTTACGGTGACTGTGCGATCAACCCAGATCCTACAGCGGAACAGCTTGCTGAAATCGCTATCCAATCTGCTGATTCTGCAGCGGCATTCGGTATCGACCCTCGCGTTGCTATGATCTCTTACTCTACTGGTGAATCTGGTAAGGGTGCAGACGTAGATAAAGTACGTGAAGCAACAAGACTTGCTCAAGAGAAACGTCCAGACCTAGTAATCGACGGTCCTCTACAGTACGACGCGGCTATCATGGAAAACGTTGCTGCTTCTAAAGCACCAAACTCTCCAGTTGCAGGTAAAGCGACAGTATTCGTATTCCCAGACCTAAACACTGGTAACACGACTTACAAAGCGGTACAACGTTCAGCAGACCTAGTTTCTATCGGTCCAATGCTGCAAGGTATGCGCAAGCCTGTAAACGATCTATCTCGCGGTGCACTAGTAGACGATATCGTATACACAGTTGCTCTAACTGCGATTCAGGCAGATCAAGCTGACCAAGCAAAAGAAAAAGCAGTTAACTAATTAACCGCACCTTTCTGAATGAAAAAACCTCGCCACGGCGAGGTTTTTTATTTCATGTTGCTATACGAGAATCGGGTCCATTGGACGATTCAATTGATACTGCACGTTCAAATTCGTATTACTCGATCCGATGTCCCTATACTTCCAACGAACACCTTCATTGAGCTGGCGAGCAACAACGGACTCTACGGTAAGCAAGTTATCATTTTCTATGATGAGTCGATCGCTATCGCTACCACTTGAGGCAGCGCGATAGTGCGTCATGAACCAATCTCGTTTCAACATGTATTGGCGCGCGTGGCCAAACTCATGAATAAGCCCAACCGCTGGTGACTGCGTCCCTCTAGATACATTGTTATTTGGCACACGACTGCGTCCAACGGGTTTATTGCGCTTAATGTCGTTTACATTCAAGCTATCAAAAGGATTCCAAGTCACTAAACTGCCGCGAACATTGCAGCCTGCTTGTTTTACGATTTCTGCAGGAAAAAAGCTGCTGGTAGTATCAGTTGTACAAAGCAACGTGACCTCTTCGCCTCCCGAAAGAAAATCTAATAGTGCTGCCGCCGCACTAGATTGACGTAAATAGGCCACAGCGTCGTTATATTTAGTGATAGGTTGTCCCACGGTTTTCCATTTAAAGCCCGTACCTTCGACCACTCCTGGAAATACAGTAATCATATCGTTTCTTCCTTGTTCAGATTCCTAGCGCTTGGAACGAAAGCTCAGCACTTGGTGAATCAGTATAGAAAAAGGAATGAGTTTTACTTGATTGATAAGTACAGATTGGAACCTAGCTCGCGACCTAATAAATTGTTTTTGCATCAGACGGTTATTTGTTCTAAAGCGCCAAATAGACAAGCCCACCCAAACAAACCGCACTCAACATAGGTGGAACAACCTTAGCCCACAATTGACGAGCGCCTATCATAAGTACCATGCCCATCTTAACGATAGTATTCACTGACGCCGCGATAAATATCCCGAGCACAGCAACCTCTATCGCCAATGACTGAGTACTTTGACGCCCTAAAGTCAGTGAAATAGCATCAACATCCGTAATCCCTGACACCGCAGATAGAACTAAGATACCCGCACTACCAAACCAATCTGAAAGCGCATGAGATAACAACATAATGATCGCTAATACAACACCAAAGAACAGTGCCGATTGAAGCGCCAACGGGTTAGTCTGTTTGTTCGATTGCTCTATTTTCTCGGCTTCACTTCGACGCCATATCCACCAAGCCGGCAAATAAAGCGCAACCATCATGACCAAGACAATCGGCCATAACAAACTAACTAATTGAGGATTGAGAACAGATAGGACAATCAACAAGCGAGGAAACATAGTGCCGCAACTCAATAAGATTCCGCTTGCAAGCAGAGGGCTGATACCTTCCTGCTCACGTGAAAGATGAGAGAACTGCAACGTAAGTGCGGTAGAAGAACTTAGCCCAGCAAAGACAGACGTAAACAAAATGCCCCGCTTCGCTCCACCGATCTTAATCGCGAAATAGCCGACAAACGAAATACTGGCAATCAGCACCACCATCCACCAAATCTCATAAGGATTCAGAGCCTTCCAAGGACCGTACGCTTGGTTAGGTAGAAGAGGCAATAAAACGATGGAAATAAGCAGAAGACGCAAAGCCGCATCCAACTCATATTCTTGTAAACGCTGCAACGCTTGATGAAGCTCTTTCTTATTGTCCAGCACAACTGCAGTGATAACTGCCGCCGCTGCTGCAAGAACGGCCTCACCAGAAACAGCCAGACTACCGAGTACAAACGTAATCACTAAACTGACCACACCTGTAATGCTGATGTCCTCACTCTTTTTTTGCTGAATCACAAATGCAATACAAGCAAGAATAACCAAAGCAATAAGAGCAAAGCCAAGTAACAAAGGCGTGTAGATCTTAGCAAGAATACCGATCAGGCCGCCAAGTAGCCCCACCAAAGAGAAAGTGCGAATCCCCGCAACTCGACTGCCTTCAACACTGTTACGCATTACCCAACCGCGTTGCGTTCCGACAATTGCGCCTAATAACAGGGCAATAAACAGATTCCAAATTATATGCTCACCACTGACAAACTCATTGACGTCCATACCCCACCTCAGTCCAAGATCGGTTGTTATATCATCAGTTTATGTGTTCATAAGGAATAAGGTGTGACGGTGGGAAGATATTGAGAAAAAGAAAACGCGCCACATCAAATGACGCGTTTCTCGGAGAGCTTAAATTTTAAATTAGGTCCCGACCATGGAGCAAATCCAAATCTATCGCCGGGCCTTTTGGTACCACTTGCGTAGGGTTGATACCCGTATGACTGAAATAGTAGTGACGCTTAATGTGGTAGAAGTCAGTAGTTTCTGCCACGCCTTCTACTTGGTATAGCTCTTTCAAATAGCCTTGAATGTTTGCGTAGTCGGCAATGCGTTGTTTATTACATTTGAAATGGCCTACGTATACTGCGTCAAAGCGAACGAGAGTCGTAAACAAGCGCCAGTCGGCTTCGGTGATTTTCTTGCCCGCTAGGTAGCGATGCGTCGCAAGATGAGCATCGATTTTATCCAGTGCTGCGAACAATGAATCAAACGCCTCTTCGTACGCCTCTTGCGTTGTCGCAAACCCACAACGGTAAACACCGTTATTCACGTTAGGATAAATATAGTCGTTCCACTGGTCGATAACACTTTGAAGTTGCTCCGGGTAGTAGTCATCTTTGTTCCCCGTTAAATCGTTAAACTCGGTGTTAAACATTCGGATGATTTCAGACGATTCATTCGACACGATGGTGTTGGTCTTTTTATCCCATAAAACCGGAACAGTAACGCGACCTGTGTAATCAGACTTGGCTTGAGTGTAGATTTGGTGCATTCGAGTATGGCCAAACAGTGGCTCTGGCAACCCCATTTGCCAGCCTTCACTTAGCATATCTGGGCAAACGACCGTGACGTCTATGTGTTTTTCCAAACCTTTGAGTTTGCGGAAGATCAATGTGCGATGTGCCCACGGACAAGCAAGCGAAACATAAAGGTGGTAACGGCCTGACTCAGGTTGGAATGTTGCATCCGGTTTATTCTTTACCCACTGGCGAAAACCCGAATCTTCACGAACGAACTTACCACTGCTTGATTTAGTGTCATACCATACGTCTTGCCAAACGCCTTCAACTAACTTACCCATAACTGCTCTCCTCATATCTTGTCTTCTACTATATTAGCGATTCATACTGAGCTTAGAATCCGTTCACTTAGTACATCTTGTTCAAGAATTTCGAATGAACTTAAACCAACAAAAATCGTAGGCATAAAAAAAGCGCGACCCTATAAAAGGAGCCGCGCTTAAGCCCGTCACAGGCTGAATTAGATTATATCGCTACGTTCAAACAGGAAACTGCGTGAACATCAGAACCTTGGATATTTGGTTTAGTCTTCGAGCACTCATCCGTCGCTTGTGGGCAACGAGTGCGGAAAACACAACCCGATGGTGGGCTAATAGGTGACGGTAAGTCCCCTTCTAGCATTTGAATCTTTTTGTTGCGCTCTAACTCCGGATCAGGAATTGGAACCGCTGACATCAAGGCACGAGTGTATGGGTGCTTTGGATCGGCAAACAAAGCGTCTGATTCACCGAGCTCAACCGCATTACCAAGATACATAACCAATACACGATCAGAGATGTGCTTTACAACGGACAAATCGTGCGCGATAAATACCAAAGAAAGACCAAGCTCTTTTTGTAGCTCTTTCAGTAGGTTAACTACCTGAGCCTGAATCGATACATCAAGTGCCGATACTGGCTCGTCACAAATGATCATCTTAGGCTTTAGGATAAGAGCACGAGCAATACCGATACGCTGACACTGACCGCCTGAGAATTCGTGTGGGTAACGGTTGATCACGTTAGGTAATAGACCTACCTTCGCCATCATCTCTTTAACGCGGTCTTTCACTTCTTGCTTAGTCAGTTCTGGGTAGAATGTCTCTAGCGGCTCAGCGATGATGTCGCCCACTGTCATACGCGGGTTCAAAGAAGCCAAAGGATCTTGGAAAATCATTTGGATTTCTTTACGCGTTTCGCGGCGTTGAACGTCTTTCATTTTCGTCAGGTCTTGACCCAACCAAACCACTTCACCGTCGGTAGCTTCAACAAGACCAATGATCGCGCGAGCAAACGTAGACTTACCACAACCAGATTCACCTACTACACCAAGAGTCTCGCCTTCGTACAGACGAACATTTACGCCGTCTACCGCTTTTAGGCTCGAAGGCTTTGACCAAGGCCACGCTGATTTCGATGCAATGCTGAAGTGAACTTTCAGATCAGACACATCCAGAATTAGTTTTTTATCTGTACTCATTTGCTCCAAGCCTCCCATTCAGAAAAACATGCACGCTGACGACCATCACCAAATGGTGTCAAGATTGGTGCTTCGCGTTTACAACGATCCATCACGCGGTGGCAACGCTCTTGGTAAGGGCAACCAGGTGGCAGACGCAGTAAGTTTGGCGGGTTACCTGGAATTGTTGGCAGGATCTCGCCTTCTGTATCTAGACGAGGAATCGCTTTTAACAGACCTTCCGCATACGGGTGGCTTGGGTTGTAGAAGATTTCGTTTACTGTGCCGTACTCCATAGTTCGACCAGCGTACATTACGAGTACTTTGTCACAAGAGCCCGCTACAACACCAAGATCGTGTGTGATCATGATGATTGCGGTATTGAACTCGGATTTAAGCTCGTTCAACAGATCCATGATCTGCGCTTGAACCGTTACGTCCAATGCCGTGGTTGGTTCATCCGCAATAAGCAGTTTTGGACGACACAGCAGCGCCATGGCGATCATTACACGCTGACGCATACCGCCTGAAAACTCGTGTGGGTACATAGTGATACGCTTGCGAGCTTCTGGAATTTTTACCGCTTCAAGCATACGAACAGACTCTTCGAACGCTTCTGCCTTGCCCATACCTTTGTGTAGCATCAGAACTTCCATCAGCTGATCACTAACTTTCATGTATGGGTTAAGAGACGTCATTGGGTCTTGGAAGATCATCGCGATCTGTTCTGCACGAACCTTGTTCAGTGCTTTTTCTGGCAGATTAAGGATCTCGTTTCCTTCAAACTTCGCGCTACCAGAAATGATACCGTTCTTCGCTAGCAAACCCATGATAGCGAATACGGTTTGTGATTTACCTGAACCCGACTCACCTACGATACCTAGGGTTTCACCTTGGTTTAGAGAGAAGTTCAAATCGTTTACTGCGGTCACGATACCATCTTGAGTGGTAAATTCTACGCGCAGATCTTTGACATCTAATAAACTCATCATTGCTTCCTTTATTCTTTCTATTTTTAATTATCTGTCTTTTGGATCCAGCGCATCGCGCAGGCCATCACCGACGTAGTTGAAGCAGAATAGAGTCACAACCATGAACGCTGCTGGGAACGCCAGCTGCCAGATTGCTACTTCCATTGTTTGCGAACCTTCTTGTAGAAGTGCGCCCCAACTTGTCATCGGTTCTTGAACACCAAGACCAAGGAATGAAAGGAATGATTCTGTCAGAATCATGCTTGGGATAAGCAGTGTCGAGTAAACCGCGACAATACCCAGTACGTTTGGAACGATATGGCGAGTGATGATTTTCCAATTACTCACACCACAAACGTGTGCCGCTTCAATAAACTCTTTACTACGTAGACTTAGCGTTTGGCCACGTACGATACGAGCCATATCTAGCCACGCAATAGCACCGATAGCGACGAAGATAAGAACAATATTACGACCGAAGAATGTTACCAGTACGATAACTAGGAACATGAACGGAACCGCGTATAGGATTTCAAGAATACGCATCATGATACGGTCAACTTTACCGCCGATGAAACCAGAAGCCGCACCGTAAAGCGTACCAATCACAACCGCAACCAATGCACCTAGAACACCAACCATTAGAGAGATACGACCGCCAATCAGCGTACGCACATAAAGGTCACGGCCTAAGCTGTCCGTGCCAAACCAGTGTTCAGCACTTGGACCGACGTGCATCGCATACCAGTCAGTATCATCAAATGTGTATGGGGCAATCATTGGTAAAAAGATTACCGCCAGTGTCATCAATGTAAGAATGAACAAGCTCACCATTGCCGCTTTGTTACGCATAAAGCGGATACGGGCGTCTTGCCACAAACTACGGCCTTCAACTTCCAGATTCTCTGCAAATTTCTCGACCGCTTCAAGATTCTCTTTTTTCGTTAACATAACCATACTTCCCTGTTAGTAGCGAATTTTCGGGTCAATCATTGCTAGTAGAATATCAACGATGGCGTTGAATAGAATGAATAGGAAACCAATCAGGATGGTTACCCCCATTACTAGCGAGTAGTCACGGTTGAAAGCAGCATTGACGAATAACTTGCCGATACCAGGTAGACCAAAGATGGTCTCGATAACAACCGAACCTGTGATGATACCTACGAAGGCAGGCCCCATATATGACACAACAGGAAGTAGTGCTGGTTTTAGCGCGTGTTTGATAACGATGTAACGGTAGCTTAGACCTTTCGCACGTGCTGTACGAATAAAGTTACTGTTCAACGTTTCTATCATCGAACCACGGGTGATACGAGCGAACGTCGCGACATAGAGCAGTGACATACCGATAACTGGGAGTACGAGGTATTGCCATCCGCCATCATTCCAACCGCCGGCAGGGAATAAGTTCCAGTGCAACGAGAACAGATAGATTAAAGCGGGCGCCAATACAAATGAGGGCATAACCACCCCGAGCATGGCGGTCGACATGATCACATAATCCACCCAAGTATTTTGTTTGAGGGCTGCGATCGTCCCTATGCTTACCCCAAGAATGACAGTAAAGATAAAGGCAATGAAACCTACCTTTGCTGACACAGGAAGAGCAACCGAGATCAGCTCGTTTACTGTGTAGTCTAAGTATTTAAATGAAGGACCAAAGTCACCTTGGAGAACGTTGGTCAAATAAGTCGTATATTGCTCAAATACTGGCTTATCTAGGCCGTATTTAGCTTCGATGTTCGCCATAACTTCTGGCGGTAATGGACGCTCGCTCGAGAATGGGTTACCCGGTGCGAAACGCATGAGAAAGAAAGATACGGTGATCAAAACCAACATAGTTGGGATCGCCTCAAATATCCTTTTTGCGATGAATTTAAGCATAAACTCACTCTTTCAGTCTGTGACAGTTAAAAATTTGATGATAGGCACCGCACGTCCAGTGATTAGGACGTGTGGGCCTTTTTCTTATAGTCTTGAAGCGACTTTATTAGTCTGCTTTGATGTAAAGATCTTTTGAGTAGATCTTTTCTTCCGCGTTATTTGCTGGGAAACCACCAACATGCGGATTTAGTAGACGAGAACGAACGTACTGGTAGATAGGCGCGATAGGCATATCTTTCGCCATTAGCTGCTCAGCTTCTAGGTAAATTTTTGTACGCTCTTCTTCTGAAGTCGATTTAATCGCTTTGTCGATCAGAGCATCGTACTCTTTATTACCCCAGTGCTGACCACCCGTAGTGTTCGAGCTAACCATAAGGGTTAGGAATGAAGATGCTTCGTTGTAGTCACCACACCAACCTGCGCGTGCTACTTCGAAATCACCTTGGTCTTTAGTAGATAGGTATGTTTTCCACTCTTGGTTTTCTAGCGTTACGTCTAGACCAAGAGTTTTCTTCCACATTGAACCTAGCGCTACCGCCAGTTTCTTGTGGTTCTCATCTGTGTTGTATAGAAGAGAGAATTTAAGAGGGTTGTCTTTGCCGTAGCCCGCTTCTGCAAGTAGACGTGCCGCTTCTTCGTTGCGCTCTTTTTGCGTCATCTTACCGTAAGCTGGTAGCTCAGGGTTGAAGTGCGCTGTAATTTCAGGCGTTAGGAAGTAAGCAGGTTTCTGGCCTTGGCCAAGAATTGCGTTTGCTACGATGTTACGGTCAATCGCGTAAGAGATCGCCTTACGTACACGAACATCGTTAAATGGTTCTTTCTTCGTATTGAATGAGTAGTAGTAAGTACATAGGCTACCTTCAACCGATACTGACTCTGGGTATTCTTTCTTCAAACGCTTAAAGTGCTCAGTTGGCAGTTTAGACGTGAAGTCGATTTCACCAGATAGGAAACGGTTCATTTCAGCAACGCCGTTCTCGATTGGAAGGTACGTAACTTTGTTGATAACGGTCTTATCGTTATCCCAGTACTGTTCGTTACGTACAAGTTCAAGACGCTCGTTCACTACCCACTTGTTTACGACGTATGCACCGTTACCTACGAAGTTTTCAGGTTTTGTCCATTGGTCGCCAAACTTTTCGACTGTTGCTTTGTGCACTGGCTTCATTGTTGTGTGGCCAGCCATCATTACGAAGTAAGGAACCGCAGTGTCTAGCTCAACGACAAGCGTGTGATCATCAGTCGCTTTAACACCCAGCTCGCTCTTGTCTTTTTTACCTGCAACGATGTCTTTCGCATTTTTCATCTTGGTGTATTCCATGTACCAAGAGTAAGGCGAAGCCGTTGCTGGATCGACAGCACGCTGCCAGCTGTATACGAAATCTTGCGCTGTTACAGGGTCGCCGTTAGACCATTTTGCATCTTTGCGTAAGTGGAAAGTAAACGTTTTGTTGTCTGTCGTTTCCCAACTTTCTGCAACACCTGGGATAGTATCGCCATCTGCATTTTGATTCACTAAGCCTTCAAGAAGATCACGAATCACATGAGATTCAGGAACACCTTGAGATTTATGCGGGTCAATTGTCGCAACTTCAGTACCGTTACCACGAACGAGTTCTTGTTTGTCAGCAAGTTTAGTGCCTGCTGGAACATCAGCAGAGAAAGCGGTAGTTGAAGTGGCAGCCACTGCCAAACCAGCACCTAGAAGAAGGGCTTTAGTGATTTTGTTCTTATACATGCGTAAAACTCCAAGTTTTTCATTAGCATCCATGACTTCTTTGCAAGGGACTGGAACGGTCAGCATTTTAGAACTTTTTAGTGCACTTTTTGAGCATAAACGTCTAAAACCTTACAAAGACTGCGGCACACATTAGCAATCCTCAAAGTAATTTGCCATAAAAATGTAGCAAAAAAACTAATAATTCTGTATTTAGTGCTCATATTTAGCAATAAATACTAATCAAAAAGTATTGCCTAGCGAAATAAGGATTCAAGCATCCATTTGGCAGCTTAAACTTTCGATAACTCTAAAATCAAACTCTTTGATAGCATCTTATGCTAGATATATGAACAAAAATTAACATTTATGACACATTGAGTCTAATTAATAATTGCATATATCTTGTTTGATATTTTTTATTGTGAACAAGGTCACCGGGAGCAAAAATGGAGGAATACACGGCTTTTACGCACGCTGGAGAATTGGATTGGAGATAACTTGGCAGAGTAAAAAAGAAAAAAGGCCAGCTGCTCTATACATCTGACCTTTTAGGATTAAGCTGTAGAACAAATAAGAGTTCTACTTCTCCCAGCGTTGCGCTGCTTGATGGTCCGTATCACGTGACTCGATCCAGCGATTTTCACTGGTCGTGCGTTCTTTTTTCCAGAAAGGTGCTTTGGTCTTTAAATAGTCCATAACAAACTCACAAGCATCAAAGGCAGCACCTCGATGGGCACTAGAAACACCAACAAAAACGATTTGATCACCAGTGTCGAGATCGCCAACACGATGAATTACACGGATGCCCAATAACGGCCAACGCGATTCGGCTTCGTCACAGATATCGATCAGGCTTTTCTCTGTCATGCCAGGATAATGTTCTAAATGAAGGCCAATGACATTATCACCTAAGTTCATATCACGAACTTTACCGATGAAAGTGACCACAGCACCAGAGGCTGTCCCTTCTGATAGACGCTGGTATTCTTGATCAACAGAGAAGTCTTCAGCTTGCACTAAAACGCGAGGATCCATTTTAGCCCCCTGTTACTGGTGGGAAGAAGGCAACTTCGTCACCTGACTTCACTTCAGCGTCTAGCGGAACAATAGACTGGTTTACTGCGGCAAGCAGTTTACCCGGCTCAAGCGCAAGGTCCCATTTACCCTCTTTATTTACACCAGCATCCACTAAATGTGCACGAATCGCTTCAACGTTATCAAACGCGCCTTCGAGCTCAAGACCATCGATGCCAACTAACTCTCGTGTTTGAGCAAAGAAAAGTACTCTAATCATGATTCCGCCTTGAAATGCCCAGATTTGCCACCCGTTTTCTCTAATAAGCGGACTTGCTCGATAACCATGTCTTTTTGCACCGCTTTACACATATCATAAATTGTCAGTGCAGCAACAGAAGCAGCAGTAAGCGCTTCCATTTCCACACCTGTCTTACCCGCCAGCTTACATACTGATTCGATACGTACTTTATTCTCCGCTTCAATCGCTTCTAGCTGGACTTCAACTTTAGAAAGCAATAAAGGGTGACAAAGTGGGATCAGGTCCCATGTTTTCTTTGCCGCTTGAATACCAGCAATACGCGCGGTTGCAAACACATCACCTTTGTGGTGTTGGCCTGAAACTATCAGTTGCAGTGTTTCTGGCGCCATGTGTACAAATGCTTCTGCGCGCGCTTCACGAACGGTTTCCGCTTTTGCAGACACGTCGACCATGTTAGCTTCGCCAGACGCATTGATATGTGTAAATTGGGTCATTGTTGTTCCTTCGCTTTTAGGAAAGGTTATACAGATAGGTGTGGCATGAAGTTACAAGGGCGGTGACTCGCGTCTAGCTGCTGCTTGATGATCTTCGTCCAACCCGTGCGGCATGCACCTGTAGAACCAGGCATTGCAAAGATAACCGTGTGGTTAGCAAAGCCCGCAATGGCGCGAGATTGAATGGTTGATGTACCAATCTCTTCGTAAGACACCTGACGGAACAATTCACCAAAGCCTTCCACTTCTTTGTCAAATAGTGGCTTAAGCGCTTCTGGAGTACTATCACGTGAAGTAAAACCTGTACCGCCAGTGATCATAATTGCTTGTACGTTTTCGTCAGCAATCCATTGAGAAACGATTGCACGAATCTTGTACATATCATCGATAACGATTTGTTTATCAACAACGTTATGACCCGCTTCCTTTGCGTGCTCAACTAGATAGCCGCCTGAAGTATCGTTTTCTTCTGTACGCGTGTCAGATACCGTTAGAACGGCAATATTTGCAGGTTGAAATTTGCTTTCAGCGTGACCCATTTGTTCACCTATTCTTTAATTTGATTTTGATACGCAAAGTATCGATTCTGGAAAAGTCATCGGAAGCCACGTCAGCTCCCAATGTAAAATCTGAATTTAACCGCCGATAGACGCAAGATGTGGCGTCATACCCGTATTGCCGTCATGCAAGAAGTGACTGACCGATTTTGTTTGCAGCTGGGCTTGAATACGCTCAATCAATTCATTTTCTTGGTCATCACGTTCTAATAGGTCCCGTAACTCTACGCCATGATCGCCGAACAGACACAGGTGCAGTTTACCTTTAGCAGAGACGCGAAGTCGGTTACAGCTCTCACAGAAGTCTTTTTCATAAGGCATGATAAGACCGATTTCGCCCTTATAGTCCGGATGAACAAACACTTGTGCAGGGCCATCATTATGAGAACGAACTTTGAGTAACCAACCGTTAGCAATTAATTGATTTCGAATAGCAACACCAGAAACATGGTGTTTCGCAAACAAATCATCCATTTCACCAGTCTGCATTAATTCGATAAAACGCAGTTGAATTGGACGATCTTTAATCCAGTTAAGGAATGCGGGCAGCTCGTTATGGTTGAGGTCTTTCATTAGTACCACGTTAACTTTGACTTGCTCGTAACCCACTTCAAACGCACGTTCGATACCATTCATCACTTCAGTGAACTTATTTTCACCCGTGATTTGATGGAACATGCGAGGGTCTAAACTATCCACGCTTACGTTGATGTTGGTCAAGCCAGCTTCACGCCAGTCAGCAACGTGCTTCGCCATGCGGTAACCGTTTGTCGTTGTTGCGACTTTTTTGATACCCGGCGTGGTTGCGACAGAGTGGATAATGTCAGTAAAGTCTTTGCGTAAACTCGGCTCACCACCAGTGATGCGTACCTTTGAGGTACCACAATCTGCAAACGCTCTTACGACACGATTGATCTCTGGTAGAGATAAAAAAGACGAGTTTTTATTGCCCGATGGCTTGTAGCCGTCAGGAAGGCAATAGGTACATTTAAAATTACAAACGTCGGTCACAGACAGACGCAAGTAATAGAACTTACGATGAAATTTGTCTTCGAATTGTTGCGCCACGGAACACCTTTCCAAACACGGGAGGCATAACCATTTCCAATTATGCCCTTGTGACAGTATGTCACTGGCTCAAAACGCCTATCCTTAGACTTAGACTTAGACTTAGACTTAGCATAGTGAGCTCGGAGTTATGGCAACCAGAGGAAAGCCCCCTGATAGCTTTGCCGTGTAAAATACTTAAAATTTGTAATGGAATCCAGAGCAGAGTGATAAAAAACTCTCTAGAAACACAATTTACCGCTAAGTGAGTACCGTTAAGACACTCATTAAGATAAATTGTAGTCGCTTTTTACAAGATTATTAGAAGAACGTAATGAATATCTACACCAATAAGAAAGTGGTCGCAGTTGGCGGTGGTCACGGTTTAGGTCGAATGCTGGCCGCACTTAATGATTTTGGCAGCAATGCAACGGGCATTGTGGCAACCACTGACAACGGCGGATCAACTGGCCGTATCCGCCATTGTCAAGGCGGAATAGCTTGGGGCGATACACGAAACTGTATCAACCAGTTGATCACAGAGCCATCGATCAGCTCGATGATGTTTGAGTACCGCTTTAAAGGGACTGGTGAATTAGATGGCCACAACTTGGGGAACCTGATGCTCACGGCATTGGATAACCTCTCCGTCCGCCCTTTAGACGCGATCAATCTGATTCGCAATATGTTGAAAGTCGATGTCAACATTCTTCCTATGTCTGAACATCCTTCCGACCTCACTGCTTTGTCTGTAGATGGGCAATGGGTAACAGGTGAAACTAATGTGGATGAAATGGATAAAGATCTTCGCCGATTAGACCTTTCACCAGAAGTGCCAGCAACAAAAGAGGCGGTAACCGCTCTTGCAGAAGCTGACGCCATCATCCTCGGCCCTGGTAGCTTCCTAACGAGTATCATGCCACCGCTACTCTTACCTGAATTGGGGAAAGCAATCGCAGCGAACCAAAAAGCAAAGGTCATTTTTGTGGCGAACCTTAGTCCAGAATATGGTCCAGCGGGTCGCATGACGATGAAACAAAAGCTGGAATGGTGTGAGCGAGCATGCCAAGGCAGACAGATTGATGTCGTACTTGCAGAGGAAACCGATCAAGAGGTTCTGGATAACTGGAATGTGGTCACCGAGTCATTGGCGTCTACCAACCGCGACTGGCGTCATGATCGTGACAAACTTAAGTTAGCGATTGAAAACCAATTGGTTGCAAAATAACACAAGAAGTGACCTACAATTGAGGCACCTGAGCGTATAAAATGACAAAGCCCTTCACCGACGTGAAGGGCTTTGTTTTTATAAGGTTTAATACAGGGCTACTGCGTCCATAAACGATACGCATCACGAGTAATGTGAAGCAAGTTTAACATCGAAGTAATGTCTCCCCCCCCTTCTACTAACTCACCTGATTTAGCTTTCTTATCAATCGCTACGGCCAAATCACACAAGCGATCAGCCCCAAAACTGGCGGCACTGCTTTTTAGAGCATGACTGATTTCCTTTAGATAGATCAGTTGCTCACTGCCTTGGTATTGCGACAAGTTGGTGATATAGACATCCATTTCTCCGAGGAAAATATCCAGCAAAATAGGAACGTTATCTAGGCCAATTTCAGCGGCCAATTCGTCGATTTTTTGCTGATTCAATACATCCATGCTCATACGTTTTGTTTTTCTTCCCTATTATTCCAAGCTTGCAACTTGCGATATATGGTTGAAGGGCTGACATCTAAGTAACCCGCAGCGCGTGGAATATTGCCATCACACGCCTGAATCGCCTGCTCGATGGCCATTTTTTCAGTCATCCAAAGCGGCATAATGTCTGACACCGTCATGATTTCAGGTTCAATAAATTTTGAAATCGATTGACGAACCACCGGTTGATTCAGTGGTGGTGGTAGCATGTCCAGAGTAATTTCTTTGCCGTTGTTCAGTACCACGATATTACGCAACACGTTTTGCAACTGACGAACGTTACCCGGCCATTCGTAACTGTTGAAACGTTCAATCACATCTTGTGCAAAACGAATAAAACTCTTGCCTTCCTCGTGAGACATATAACCCAGCAAAGAATACGCAATTTCGATCACGTCTTCACCACGTTCGCGTAGTGGCGGCAAATGTAAAGGAATCACGTAAAGGCGGTAATACAAGTCTTCACGAAAACGGCCTTCTTGTACTTCTTTCCAAGGGTCGCGGTTAGTCGCACACACAAAGCGAACATCCACACTCTTCATCTTAGAAGAGCCTACTTTTTGGAACGTACCCGTCTGGATGAAACGCAATAACTTGGTTTGTAAATCCAAGTCCATTTCACATAGTTCATCAAGGAACAACGTCCCGCCGTCAGCCAGTTCAGCTGCACCTTGACGGTCATTTGCTGCTCCGGTAAACGCACCTTTAACGTGGCCAAACAACTCACTTTCGATCAAGTCTTTAGGGATAGCAGCACAGTTGATCGCAATAAACGGCTTATCGCCACGTTTACTTGCTGCGTGAATCGCCTCGGCACACACCTCTTTACCAGTACCACTTTCACCAGTAATGAAGATACTGGCTTTACTGCTCGCTGCCGAGTCAATGGTGCGGTAAACCTGCTGCATGGTTTGGCTACTGCCGATGAAGCCTTGGTAGTTTTGGTTACCTGGGTTGTCGGCTTCATTCTTTAATTTCGTTGCCTTACGAATCGCGTTATTTACCGTTACGCGCAGCCGATCAGCCTCACAGGGTTTGATTAAGAAATCTTGAGAGCCATGACGCATCGCCTCTACCGCGGTATCGATAGAACCGTGAGCAGTCATGAAAATAATTGGCACATCAGGGTGACTTTTCTTCACCGCGTGCAATACGTCCATCCCCGTCATATCTGGCAGACGAAGATCGAGAAGAATAAGATCCGGAATACGGTGATTCAGGCTTTCGATTGCATCTCTGCCTGTTCCAACAATATTGATATCAATGCCGAGTGGCGTTAGGTAAGAACGGTACAATGCCGCAACGGAAGCGGTATCTTCGACCATTAATAGGTAACGTGACTTTTGACCTTCTGTTATTTGTTGCATAGCCTAGCCGATTTTTTGTTGTGTTTTAAATAATAATCGCATTACGCTTTGCATTTTGCAAATAAACATTCGTTAGATTGTGGGTATTCTAAACAAATTAAACCGAATATCAACAGGTTAAAATATGGCACAAACCATGCTGTTTGTTTAATGACCCCTCGGGTCACCTAGCCAACTGACGTTGTTAGTGAACGATATGTTCACAAAACAAGCCAATAGACCCGACTGCCTATTGGCTTCTTTTTTGTCTGTTTTTTGGGGGAAATATAAAACCCAAATACAAATGCACTCGGGTTTTGATAGGCCTAAAGAGTTAACTATTGGCAATAAACTGCGCTCGTAGTTTCTCTATCTCATCGCGTTTTTGTGCGGCCAATTCAAACTCAAGATCTTGAGCATGTTGGTACATCGCAGCTTCTAAACGACTGATCTCTTTTTCCAATTGCTGTGGTGACATCACGTCGTAAGACTGCGAAGGTTCTGCCACCTTAGATAATGGTACCTGCTTGGTATTACGCTGGCGCTTAGATTTAGTAATATCACCCAATTCCATGATGTCTTTGATATTGCGTTTCAGAGGCTGAGGCTCAATACCCATCTCTGCGTTGTAAGCTTTCTGTTTCTCACGACGACGATCCGTTTCATCCATTGCTTTTTTCATCGATTTTGTAATCGAGTCTGCATACAAAATCGCTCGACCTTCGATATTTCGTGCCGCACGGCCAATGGTCTGAATCAAAGAACGCTCTGAACGTAAGAAGCCCTCTTTATCCGCATCAAGAATCGCCACCAGTGATACCTCTGGCATATCAAGACCTTCTCGTAACAAGTTGATCCCAACCAGCACATCAAACTCACCCAAACGCAGATCTCGAATGATCTCGACTCGCTCGACAGTATCGATGTCTGAGTGAAGGTAACGCACTCGAACATCATGCTCATGCAGGTATTCCGTTAAGTCTTCTGCCATACGTTTGGTTAGTGTAGTTACCAAAACACGCTCGTCTTTCGCCGCTCTAATTCGAATCTCAGACAACAAGTCATCGACCTGAGTTGCCACTGGGCGAACTTCTAATTCAGGATCAAGCAGACCCGTTGGGCGCACGACTTGATCGGCAATTTCATCTGCAGATTTTTCTAATTCGTAATTGCCTGGAGTTGCCGACACGAAAATAGTTTGTGGTGAGATCGACTCAAATTCCTCAAATTTCATCGGACGATTGTCTAAAGCAGAAGGTAAACGGAAGCCAAATTCCACCAGCGTTTCTTTACGCGAACGGTCGCCTTTATACATGGCACCGATTTGCGGAACCGTCACGTGCGACTCGTCGATGATCAACAAACCATCGTGAGGCAAGTAATCAAATAGTGTCGGTGGCGGCTCACCCTCGGCACGACCACTCAAGTAACGAGAGTAGTTTTCGATACCTGAACAGAAACCCAGCTCGTTCATCATCTCAATATCGAACTGAGTTCGTTGGCTGATGCGTTGCTCTTCTAGAAGCTTGTTGTTATCCAGAAGTTGCTTCTTACGTACTTCAAGCTCGTCTTTAATGCTTTCAATGGCATCAAGAATACGCTCACGTGGCGTAACATAGTGCGTCTTCGGGTAAATAGTATAGCGCGGTAAGTCACGCTGCTTGACCACACCTGTCAATGGGTCGAATACACTGATGCAATCGACTTCATCGTCAAACATCTCTACGCGTACAGCATCTTGATCTGACTCGGCTGGGAAGATGTCAATCACCTCACCACGAACACGGAACTGACCGCGTTCAAATGCGACGTCATTGCGTGAGTATTGCAACTCTGCAAGGCGGCGTAGCATATCGCGCTGATCAATCACATCACCGCGACGCAGGTGCAACATCATTTGTAGATACGATTCAGGGTCACCCAAACCATAGATAGCCGATACCGACGCGACAATAATGGCATCTTTACGTTCTAGTAGTGCTTTTGTAGCGGACAAACGCATTTGTTCAATGTGCGCGTTAACTGACGCGTCTTTCTCTATGAAGGTATCCGTGGTCGGAACATACGCTTCCGGTTGGTAGTAGTCATAGTACGAAACAAAATACTCCACCGCGTTATTGGGGAAGAAAGACTTCATTTCACCATACAACTGAGCAGCAAGTGTTTTATTGGGTGCGAGTAGAATCGCTGGTCGTTGCGCTTCTGCAATAACATTCGCTAATGTAAATGTTTTACCAGACCCCGTTACACCTAAGAGTGTTTGGTGGGCAAGACCGGAATCTAACCCTTCTAGCAACTGCTTGATGGCTGTTGGTTGATCACCAGATGGTTGATAATCAGAGACCAGTTCATAAACTTTACTCATACCCTTCCTCAAAATTACTGCACTTTGGCTGTATATATATACACCTTCAAAGATGAAATCTACGTCTATCTATGATTTATAGCTCATTACTATTAAATTTTGTGCTTTCTCTACTTTGATCTAGCCTTATTTAACACGTTCTGATATAGTCTTTCGCCCTAGTCGATGAAGCGTCTGCACTCATCACGACATAATTTCCACAAGTTTTCCCCAAAAAACACAAAAATCATCCTTTATCCCCAAAAGTGTAAATTTTATCCACTTTGATTGATCTCATAGTAAATTTAATAAATCACTGTTTTACTTGACTAATCAGTGAATATTCTCGCGTAAAAATTCACACAAAGCACACCCAGTTGCATAACAATGATCTTTACTCAGATCTCATCAACATAGTTATCCACAATTTTGGTGGATAACTAACTCCAGCCCTTTACTGGCAAGGAGTACAAAAAAGTAAAGATGTAAAAACTAACTTTTTTGCTCAAAATGTGTTTTTTGGGTGTTGACAGCTTTGTGGGTGCTCGGTAAGATGCGTCCCGCTTTCAAGCAAAGCAATTCCTCCTTAGCTCAGTTGGTAGAGCGACGGACTGTTAATCCGCAGGTCGCTGGTTCGAGCCCAGCAGGAGGAGCCAAATTCCCGAAAAGCCCAGTTGAAAAACTGGGCTTTTTTCGTATCTAAATTCAACGGCTCAGCACCAATAAGCGCCTCAGAGCATCTCGTTGCCAGTACCGTCTTCACTAACTCTAGCGCAACGTCCCTTTTTAAATTCCGCCTTATTTTCTATTCTTAAAGATTTATTTCTTCTTTTTGGCCTTAAAACACAATTAATCCATTGATTTTTATATAAATGCAAAATAATCATTAAAAAAATGAAAAGCATTCATTTTACTCATACAG
The DNA here is from genome assembly GCF_002875385.1 of Vibrio sp. 10N.222.52.B12. Taxonomy (NCBI): domain Bacteria; kingdom Pseudomonadati; phylum Pseudomonadota; class Gammaproteobacteria; order Vibrionales; family Vibrionaceae; genus Vibrio; species Vibrio sp. 10N.222.52.B12. Next base: position 89,800 of record NZ_MDAW01000147.1, read on the forward strand.
ATTAAATCCATACGATTGACAGGGTTAAGAATGGTTCCGTCCTACTCGTCGCCTCCATTCTATTTATCAATAACTTAGGGATTTACTTATGACTATTCCGACGACTGATATGCTAGACGCATGGGCTGGATTCGCTGCTGGTGAGTGGCAAAACTCTGTCAACACTCGTGACTTCATCCAAAAAAACTACACACCCTATGAGGGAGACGAGTCCTTCTTAGCCGAGGTTAGCGCATCCACTTCAGCATTATGGAACCAAGTGCTTGAAGGCATTAAACAAGAAAGCCGCACACACGCTCCTGTTGATTTCGATACCGATCTGCCATCAACGATTACTTCTCACGATGCGGGTTACATCAACAAAGATCTGGAAAAGATCGTTGGCTTACAAACCGATCAGCCTCTAAAACGTGCAATCATCGCTAATGGTGGTATTCGCATGGTGAAAAACTCATGCGAAGTTTATGGCCGCGAATTGGCTCCAACAGTCGAAAAGATCTTCACTGAGTACCGTAAAACTCACAACAAAGCGTGTTTCGACCTTTACACCAAAGAAATCCTAGCGTGTCGTAAATCAGGCATCATCACTGGCCTTCCTGATGCCTATGGCCGTGGTCGTATCATTGGTGACTACCGCCGTATAGCCCTTTACGGTATCGACTTCTTAAAAGCGGACAAAAAAGAGCAATACAACTCGACACAAACGTTCCTAGAGCGCGGTGGCGATCTTGAGAAAACGCTTCGTCTACGTGAAGAAATTGCAGACCAAGTTCAAGCACTTGAAGACATTCGTCAAATGGGTTTGAAATACGGAATTGATATGTCGCTACCTGCAAAAACAGCGCAAGAAGCGATTCAATTTACCTACTTTGGTTACTTGGCGGCAGTTAAGTCTCAAAATGGCGCAGCAATGTCATTGGGTCGTACATCAACTTTCCTAGATGTTTACCTAGAACGTGATATCGCAAATGGCTTGATTGATGAATCGCAAGCGCAAGAGATGATCGACCACTTCATCATGAAACTGCGCATGGTTCGCTTCCTTCGTACACCAGAATACGATTCATTGTTCTCTGGCGACCCAATCTGGGCAACAGAAGCAATGGCAGGTATGGGGGTTGATGGCCGTACACTAGTATCTAAAACGACATTCCGATACTTACATACGCTCCACACTATGGGTCCTGCTCCTGAACCAAACATGACGATTCTTTGGTCAGAGCAATTGCCTGAAGCGTTCAAACAATACGCTGCAAAAGTATCGATTGATACCTCTTCTGTTCAATACGAAAACGACGATCTAATGCGTCCTGATTTCGACAATGACGACTACGCGATTGCATGTTGTGTGAGCCCGCAGATTGTTGGTCAGCACATGCAGTTCTTTGGCGCACGTGCCAACCTTGCAAAAGCGCTTCTGTACACCATCAACGGTGGTATCGATGAAAAATCGAAAGCGCAAGTTGGTCCGCTAGTGGACAAAGTTCAAGATGAAATTCTCGACTTTGACGCTTTGATGCCACGCTTCGACAACATGTTAGAATGGCTAGCAACGCAATACGTCACAGCGTTGAACATCATCCATTACTCGCATGACCGTTACAGCTACGAAGCATCACTGATGGCATTGATGGATCGCGACGTGCACCGCACTATGGCGTGTGGTATTGCAGGCCTGTCTGTTGTCGCTGACTCTTTGGCGGCCATTAAATACGCGACCGTGAAACCTGTTCGTGATGAGGATGGCATCGCTGTTGATTTTGAAATCGAAGGTGATTATCCAAAATTTGGTAACAACGATGCCCGTGTTGATGACATCGCTTGTGATCTGGTTGAGCGCTTCATGAAGAAAATTCAGAAGATGCACACCTACCGCGAAGCAGTACCAACTCAATCGATCCTAACAATCACATCTAACGTGGTTTACGGCAAAAAAACGGGTAATACACCAGATGGCCGTCGCGCAGGTATGCCTTTTGGCCCGGGTGCAAACCCAATGCACGGTCGCGATGAAAAAGGAGCGGTTGCGTCTTTGGCATCGGTATCTAAACTGCCGTTTGCTTACGCGAAAGATGGTATTTCTTACACCTTCTCAATTGTGCCTAACGCGCTGGGTAAAGATGACTTGAGTCAGAAGAAAAACCTAGCCGCGCTAATGGATGGTTACTTCCATCACGAAGCAAGCAACAAGGGCATTGCGATTGAAGGTGGTCAACACCTTAACGTCAACGTTCTGAACCGAGAGATGTTATTGGATGCGGTTGAACATCCAGAGAAATACCCTCAGTTGACGATTCGAGTGTCCGGCTACGCGGTACGTTTTAACTCGCTAACTCGAGAGCAACAACAAGACGTGATCAGCCGAACGTTTACAGAAAAACTGTAATCGCGAGATTGTAAAATAATCGAAGCTCATGCCTCTAACTCATTAGGGGGATGAGCTTTTGTCGTTTCTGGCAAACCATACGAAGTGATACCAAAACCATCAACAACGCGTGCGTTAAATCAGTGGCGGTAATTGCGTTTTTCTTTGTTAACAACCATTCACCAAACTTTTCAATTTCTTATTAATTCATCCGCTCACATCACATACACGTATAATTTTCCATCGGGTGCATAAAACCACACCGTTCTCTGGTTGTTATTGGTGTCACAAAACACGATAATATTGGGATCGGATTTTAAGAACGTAATAACTATGACCGAATATATTTTGTTGTTGGTCGGCACTGTGCTGGTGAACAACTTTGTACTGGTGAAGTTTTTAGGCTTGTGTCCTTTTATGGGCGTGTCTAAAAAACTGGAAACAGCAATTGGCATGGGCTTAGCTACAACTTTTGTACTAACGCTCGCGTCTGTGTGTGCATACTTGGTGGAAAGCTATGTTTTGCGTCCACTGGGCATCGAATATCTACGAACCATGAGCTTTATTTTGGTGATCGCTGTTGTTGTACAGTTCACCGAAATGGTCGTGCACAAAACCAGTCCGACGCTGTATCGTCTGTTGGGTATCTTCCTACCTCTGATCACAACGAACTGTGCGGTTCTGGGTGTTGCTCTGCTTAACATCAACGAGAACCACAACTTTATCGAATCGATCATTTATGGTTTTGGCGCAGCGGTTGGCTTCTCTTTGGTACTGATCCTATTTGCGTCAATGCGTGAACGTATTGCCGCTGCTGACGTACCTGTGCCATTTAAAGGCGCGTCGATTGCGATGATCACCGCAGGCCTGATGTCTCTTGCCTTTATGGGCTTTACAGGTTTGGTGAAGTAAACGATGAGTACGATTTTAATTGCGATCATCGCTCTTGCTGCCCTCGCCGCTGTATTTGGGGCCATACTTGGTTTTGCATCGATTCGCTTCAAAGTCGAAGCGGATCCGATTGTCGATCAAATCGATTCTATTCTTCCTCAAACTCAGTGTGGCCAATGTGGCTACCCGGGTTGTCGTCCATACGCAGAAGCAATCGCGAATGGCGATAAAATCAATAAATGTCCTCCAGGTGGTCAAGCAACCATTGAAAAACTGGCGGACCTAATGGGCGTTGAAGCAGAAGAGTCGGCACACGATCTCGACAGCAAAGTCAAAACCGTTGCTTTCATTCATGAAGACATGTGTATCGGTTGTACCAAGTGTATTCAAGCGTGTCCTGTCGATGCGATTGTTGGTGGTACTAAAGCCCTTCATACCGTTATCAAAGACGAGTGTACCGGTTGTGACTTGTGCGTTGCGCCTTGTCCAACTGACTGTATTGAAATGATTCCTGTGGAAACTACCACAGAGAGCTGGAAGTGGAAGCTTAACGCTATTCCAGTAGTTAACATTACGGATGCTGCCAATGCAGCGAACGTGACTGATTCAATTAAATAAGGTTTCGTATGTTGTCTTTGATTGAACAAATTCGTACTGGTTCGCTATGGGATTTCCCAGGCGGCGTGCATCCGGCAGAAAACAAAAAGCAATCCAACAAAACTGAATTGGTTCATGCAGCCATTCCGTCGGAAATCGTCCTACCTCTGAAACAACACATCGGTAAAGCAGGTAATCTATTGATCGCTGTTGGTGACACAGTGTTGAAAGGTCAACAGCTAACGGCGTCAGACAGTGGTTTTACTATTCCTGTTCATGCTCCAACTTCTGGGCAAGTGACAGCTATTGAGCCACGAACCGTCGCTCACCCATCGGGTTTAAGCGAACTGTGCGCAGTGATTACGCCAGATGGTAACGATACTTGGTGTGAGAAAACGCCAGTTGCCGATTACACCCAAGAATCTGCAGATGCGTTAATCGATGTGATTCGCCTTGCTGGTATCTCGGGCATGGGTGGCGCAGGCTTCCCGACGGCTAAGAAGATCCAATCGGGTATAGCGCGTACCGAAATTCTTATCGTTAACGCGGCTGAATGTGAACCTTACATCACCGCCGATGACAAACTCATGCAGGAGCATGCGGACGAACTGATCCAAGGGATCGAGATCGTCGAGCATATCCTTAAGCCAAAACTGACCATCATTGGTATTGAAGATAACAAGCCAGCAGCAATCAAAGCGCTGGAACAAGCGGCGATGAACAAAGACATCGTAATTCGCGTTATCCCAACCAAATACCCTTCTGGTGGTGAGAAGCAGCTCATCAAGATTTTAACCAACAAAGAAGTTCCTAGCGGCGCTATCCCTGCTGATATTGGCATTCTGGTTCAAAACGTTGGTTCTCTCTACTCAATTAAACGTGCAGTGATCGATGGCGAACCTGTGGTAAATCGCATCGTGACTCTGACAGGTAAGACCTTCAAGCAACCACGTAACGTTTGGACGCTACTTGGTACGCCAGTACAAGCACTGTTAGACGAGTTCGGCTACAAATCAGATAAGAAACTGCAGCGCCTGATCATGGGTGGCCCAATGATGGGCTTTACCCTACCCCACGCTCAGGTTCCTATCACTAAAACAGCAAACTGTATTCTGGCACCGAAGCGTCGTGAGATCGCTTCTGACCAATACGAAATGGAATGTATCCGTTGTAGCCAATGTGCGGAAGCGTGCCCTGCCTCGCTATTGCCACAGCAGCTTCAGTGGTATGCAAAAAGCCAAGAATACGAAAAGCTGGAAGAGCTGAACTTAAAAGACTGTATTGAATGTGGCGCGTGTGCGTTTGTGTGTCCGAGTGAAATCCCTCTGGTTCAATACTATCGTCAAGCGAAAGCTGAAATCCGAACACGCGCTCAAGAAGCGGCAGCCGCTGAACGAGCTAAGCTGCGCTTTGAAGAGAAGAAAGCGCGTATGGAACGCGAAAAAGCAGAACGTGAAAATCGCTTTAAGAAAGCCGCGGATGATCGTCGTAAAGACATGAAAGCCTCTGGCGGTGATGATGCGATTGCCGCAGCCATCGCTCGCGTGAAAGCACAAAAAGATAATACTGAAGCGAAAGCCGAGCCAGCAGTGAAACCAGCGGTTGCTGCCGCGATTGCCAAAGCAAAAGCGAAACAAGCTGCAGCGGCTCAATCTGGCGCAGCCGAGCCTGATAACTCAGAAATGGCGAAGCTACGCGAAGAACGCAAACGCCTTGCTCGCGAACGCAAAGCGCAAAAAGAACAAGGCGACGCAGCTACAGATAATGCTGACGATAAGAAGTCAGCGGTTGCAGCAGCGATTGCCCGTGCTAAGGCGAAGAAAGCTCAACAAGAAGACGCATCAACACCTGCTGAAGCCGGTGACAAGAAAGCGGCCGTCGCGGCAGCTATCGCCAGAGCTAAAGCGAAAAAAGCACAGCAAGAAGATTCGACCGAATCTGTAGAAACGGAAGCACCTGTTTTACAAGCTGAAGATCCAAAGAAAGCCGCGGTTGCTGCTGCCATTGCTCGTGCAAAAGCGCGCAAAGCCCAGCAAGAAGACTCTACGGAATCTGCAGAAGCGGAGACACCAGCAGAACAATCTGAAGATCCAAAGAAAGCTGCTGTTGCCGCTGCCATTGCTCGTGCCAAAGCACGTAAAGCTCAGCAGGAAGCACAAACAGAATCTGTTGAAGAAACACCTTCTGAAGAACCAGACGTGGATCCGAAGAAAGCTGCTGTTGCCGCAGCTATTGCTCGTGCTAAAGCACGTAAAGCGAAGCAGGAAGCACAGACAGAGTCTGTTGAAGAAACGCCTTCTGAAGAGCCAGAAGTGGATCCGAAGAAAGCCGCTGTTGCAGCAGCCATTGCTCGCGCTAAAGCACGTAAAGCTCAGCAAGAATCGCAAACAGAATCTGTTGAAGCGGAAGCTCCTTCTGAAGAATCAGAAGTGGATCCGAAGAAAGCCGCGGTTGCCGCAGCTATTGCTCGTGCTAAAGCACGTAAAGCGCAGCAAGAGGCGCAAACAGAATCTGTTGAAGAAACGCCTTCTGAAGAGCCAGAAGTGGATCCAAAGAAAGCTGCTGTTGCCGCAGCCATTACGCGCGCCAAAGCACGTAAAGCTCAGCAAGAAGCGAATAAGAACAATACTGAGGAGAACGAGTAATGTCGTTTTTTATTGCCAGTTCACCACACGCTCACAGCCGTCGCAGCACGCCTGATTTGATGAAATGGGTAGCGCTGTGCGCTATTCCTGGCTTAGTGGCTCAAACCTACTTCTTTGGTTGGGGTACCATCATTCAACTCGTGTTCGCTATCGCGGTCGCAGTGTCACTTGAAGCATTAGTTATGCTTGTGCGTAAGCGTTCTCCAATGCGTGCACTACGTGATAACAGTGCCATCGTGACAGCATGGTTATTAGCTGTGGCAATCCCACCATGGTCTCCTTGGTGGATCATGGTTATCGGTTTGATTTTTGCCATCGTTATTGCGAAGCACTTATACGGTGGTATTGGCCAAAACCTATTTAACCCAGCGATGGTCGCTTACGTTGTATTGCTTATCTCCTTCCCTGTCCAAATGACAAGCTGGAGCGCGCCTGTTTCATTGATGTCTGAGCATGTGACTTTTGCAGATGCATTGTCTCTGATCTTCACTGGCTATGACTTTGATGGTTTGTCGCTGCAACAAGTTCGCGCTGGTGTGGATGGCGTAACAATGGCAACCCCATTAGATGCATTCAAAACTGGTATTCATACTGGTGCAACGCCAAGTGAGGTGCTATCACAACCAATGTTTGGCGGACTTGCGGGTATCGGTTGGCAATGGGTAAACCTAGCTTACTTGGTTGGTGGTCTAGTGATGATCAAAAAGCGCATCATCCAATGGTATATTCCAGTTGGTTTCCTAGGCAGCTTGGTACTGTTTAGTACCGTGTTTAGCTTGATCATGCCGGGAGAAACCGCGTCACCAATCTTCCACCTACTTTCAGGTGCAACGATGTTAGGCGCATTCTTTATCGCAACCGACCCTGTTTCAGCGTCAACGACCGTGAAAGGTCGCTTGATTTTCGGTGCTCTGATCGGCGCGTTAGTATTCATTATTCGTAGTTGGGGTGGCTTCCCAGATGGCGTTGCGTTCGCCGTTCTGCTTGCCAATATGTGTGTACCGTTGATCGACTACTACACCAAACCAAGAACTTACGGTCACTGAGGTAAACATGTTAACCGCTATTAGAAAAAATGGTCTGACATTGGCGATCTTTGCCTGTGCAACAACCGGTCTTGTTGCACTGACTCAGTACCTAACAAAAGATCAAATTAAGCTTCAGGAACAAAAGCAATTGCTGTCGGTTCTTAACCAAGTGATTCCGGAAGAAATGCATGACAACAATCTTGTTGCGGCATGTACTATGGTCTCTGCGCCCGATCTAGGTACGGTTCGCTCGATGCCAACTTACATTGCCACCAAAGATGGTCAACCAACGGCAATGGCGATTGAGTCCATTGCACCAGATGGCTACAACGGTGAAATCAAAATCATCACCGGCATCGATAACCAAGGCAAAATCCTTGGTACTCGTATCCTAAGCCATCAAGAAACGCCGGGATTGGGTGATAAAATTGATTTACGCGTTACGGATTGGATCTTGAGCTTCACTGGTAAGCAAGTGACAGAAAGTAACTGGAATTCTTGGCGAGTTCGTAAAGATGGCGGCGATTTCGATCAGTTTACTGGCGCAACGATTACCCCTCGTGCGGTAGTGAAAGCGGTGAGAAACACAGTAAACTACGTAAATAAGTCTCGTGATGAGATTCTGAATCAGCCCCTAGACTGCGCAAGAGGCAACCATGAGTGAAAATAAACTGCTAATGAAAAACGGCATGTGGAGCAACAACCCTGCCCTAGTGCAACTTCTGGGTTTGTGTCCTCTGCTTGCGGTTTCTTCCACTATAACCAACGCCCTTGGTTTGGGTATCGCGACCTTGTTAGTGCTTGTCGGTTCGAACGTGACCGTTTCGTTGATTCGTAACTACGTACCAAAAGAAATCCGTATTCCGGTTTTCGTTATGATCATCGCAGCCTTGGTAACTTGTGTTCAACTCTTGATGAACGCTTATGCCTACGGATTGTATCTATCACTGGGCATCTTCATCCCATTGATCGTAACCAACTGTATTATCATCGGCCGTGCGGAAGCTTACGCATCGAAGAATGATCCATTGCCAGCAGCATTGGATGGTTTCTGGATGGGGCTTGGTATGACGACAGTATTGGTTGTACTTGGCGCTATGCGTGAACTTATCGGTAACGGCACCTTGTTCGATGGTGCAGACCTATTATTGGGTGACTGGGCTGCAGCACTGCGTATTCAAGTTTTCCACTTCGATAGCAGCTTCTTACTGGCATTATTGCCGCCGGGTGCGTTTATCGGCGTAGGACTTTTGATTGCGTTGAAAAACGTTATCGACAGCTCAATTCAGGAACGTCAGCCGAAAGAAGAAAAACCAGCCATTGAGCGCGCCCGCGTAACTAACGCATAATACAAGAATTCTAAAATCAAGGCTCTACCACTCGTAGGGCCTTTTTCATAAACCGCAAAGACGGGTTTGGAAGTCAGCAATGAACAAAGTCAAAAGAATTGAAATTCTCGAACGACTCCGAGAAAACAATCCCAATCCTCAGACGGAGCTCAACTGGAGTACACCGTTTGAGTTGCTTATCGCCGTACTGCTTTCTGCGCAGGCGACGGACGTAAGCGTAAACAAGGCAACAGACAAGCTCTATCCTGTTGCGAACACGCCTCAAGGCATTCTTGATTTGGGTGTCGATGGTTTAAAGGAATACATCAAAACCATCGGTCTGTTTAATTCAAAAGCCGAAAACACCATCAAGACTTGTAAGATCTTACTAGAGAAGCACAACAGTGAAGTACCAGAAGATCGTGCAGCACTAGAAGCTTTGCCGGGTGTCGGTCGTAAAACCGCTAACGTGGTACTGAATACCGCCTTCGGTTGGCCAACTATCGCGGTGGACACACACATCTATCGTGTTTCTAACCGTACAAAGTTTGCGATGGGTAAAACCGTCGATGACGTAGAAGAAAAACTGCTAAAAGTGGTGCCAAAAGAGTTTAAGCTTGATGTACACCACTGGCTGATCCTTCATGGTCGTTACACATGTGTGGCAAGAAAACCGCGCTGTGGTAGCTGCATCATTGAAGATCTCTGTGAATACAAAGAAAAAGTGTACCCAGACGAATAAACCCGTCTGAAACAATCGCTAGGAGCAAATAATGTCAAACGGTCGAATTCTTCACACCATGCTACGCGTGGGTGATCTAGACAAATCTATCAAGTTCTACACTGAAGTAATGGGCATGCAGCTACTTCGTACCAATGAAAATAAAGAGTACGAATACACGCTAGCATTCTTAGGTTACGGTGATGAGTCTCAAGGTGCCGTCATCGAGCTGACTTACAACTGGGGTACAACCGAGTACGACTTAGGCTCTGCATTTGGCCATATCGCAATTGGCGTAGACGATATCTACTCAACTTGTGACGCAATCAAAGCAGCAGGTGGCAATGTCACTCGTGAAGCGGGCCCAGTAAAAGGCGGTACAACGCACATCGCTTTCGTGAAAGACCCTGATGGCTACATGATCGAGCTGATCCAAAACAAGCAAGCATCAGCAGGTTTAGAGGGCTAAACCCAACCCCCATTCTGAAATGCTGTAAAAGATGACAGGCAGATCTGAGAGCTGCCTGCTCATTTATAAACAAATATCTTTACTTGATAATAATTATCGTTTAGATTTGTTCGCAACATCGATATGTGGGACAAACGATAATGATCAGTGAATGGGAAAAACACACACACTTCTAGCCGATACTGCTCTTCAACTAGATGACCCTGTTCGCAGCATTCTTCATTACCAGCAAGCCCTTAGCCTGAGTGAAGATATTAGCGAATGCGTGGAAATAGAAGCTGATGAACGCTTACTAATTTCAGTGGTTTCATGCCATAACCTCGCTCAATTTTGGCGCTGGGCTGGCGATACCGAGTATGAACTCAAATATCTGCAACTCGCATCTGAAAAAGTACTCACACTGATTCCTCAGTGCCCAAACAAAGATTGCGCGAGCTTTATTGATTCGATTGGCTGCTGTACAAAAGCACTGATTGATTTTATGAAACGACATCCGAATCCAGCGATTGCAAAACAAGTCGAAAAGATTGATACGGCTACGAATTGCGAAATCATTGCTAAATTTCGCTTAAACTAGCTGAAGTGACATGAAGGTAGCAACACAAGCGCATAAGTACTTTCAACAAGAACACAGTGATATAAAAACGCCAGAGTCTGACTCTGGCGTTTTTATTTGGTTAGCATTTCAATTAAACCTGAGTTCGTCCTAGCGAAATCACCACACGGCGATTCTTATCTTTACCAATTGGTGAGCCATTATCAGCAATTGGTCGACGCTTGCCGTAGCCCTGCACTTGAATACGATCACCCGATAAACCCAGAGATTCGAAATACGCTCTAAGTGACTCTGCTCTTCTTTCTGAAAGACTTTGACTCGCACTCTTGCCATCCGTTGAATCTGTGTAGGTTGCAACAAGGACTAAATCGATATCTTGGTTGTGACGAACATAATCAGCAATTTGAGCCAAACGCTTCTTCGACGCTTTTGTTAGCTGATCGCCCTGCCGCTCGTAATGAAGAATCGTAAAGGCAATATCTTCAAAGCTGTATTTCAACAAGTTGGCAATGCAGTTACTGAAGGCATTGTATTTGCTCTGAAAAAGCACCGAAGACAAGGCAACTTCAATACGTTGGTCACGACTTTGCCAATCTTGGTAGCTAAATGTCGGATAGCGCCCTTTTTCTAGCTCAGACAAAATGCCCCATGCCGTTTGACCACCCACGTAACCATCGAACTGCTTAAAGAACCTAAGATTAGTGATTCGGTCCGCATGCTCTCCCGGACGCCAAGGAGGCGGCATTGAAATCAAACTCACGTTGCGTGTTTCACCCATTGGGCGGCGCATTTTCAGTTCGAAATCCAAATTGATCTTTTTGCTCGCACGAGACGAAAATACCGCGTCACCAAATCCAGGAATAGGATGCACAAGTTGGCATTCCAATGGCGTATTCATCACCATTTCCCATTGTGACTGTTGCGGAGTGGCAACGTAGCGTTTACCCATTGATGCAAAACTATGTGCACTGAGTAAAGATAACGCGACACCACTGGTTACAAGCCATTTATTCATCTAGGTACTATCTCTCAAACGGCACTCTATTGCCGCTTATTCGCCTGAATTAAAAACACGTGAAAGAATGCAAAAATCCCGCCAACATAAAAATAGCAACTTGATAGAAGGACTTAAGGGATGATTTGGCAAGCGCATAAAATGGGAAATAACATCACGAGAATAACAGGTGACCTTCCCCCTTATTTTTAGTTATAAGTCTCACCCAATACGGACGAAACAGAATTCTACATTTATCCAAATTGCGGTTTTTCTCATCGATAGAATCTGCAATAATGCAGCCTTCGTCACACAAAAATAAGCCAACATGACAATAGAAAATGAAGCTCTAACCCTGAAAAAGCGTTTTCGTGGTTATTTTCCAGTGGTAGTTGACGTTGAGACCGCAGGTTTCAATGCTCAAACTGATGCACTTTTAGAAATCTGTGCCGTAACGTTGAGCATGGATGAAAACGGCGATTTGCATCCTGCCTCCACCATTCATTTTCATATCGAACCTTTTGAAGGCGCGAATTTAGAAAAAGAAGCGCTAGAATTCAACGGCATTCGTGACCCTTTTAGCCCACTTCGTGGTGCTGTCTCTGAGCAAGAAGCGCTGAAAGAAATTTATAAGTTGATCCGTAAAGAGCAAAAAGCAGAAGATTGCTCGCGTGCAATCATGGTGGCGCATAACGCGGCTTTCGACTTAAGTTTTGTTAATGCAGCCAACGAACGCTGCAAACTAAAAAGAGTCCCTTTCCATCCATTTGCCACTTTTGATACCGCGACATTAAGTGGACTTGCTTATGGCCAAACTGTTCTGGCTAAAGCATGCAAAACAGCAGGGATGGACTTTGACAATCGTGAAGCACACTCTGCGCTTTACGATACACAAAAAACTGCAGAGCTATTCTGCGGCATCGTAAACAAATGGAAGGCCCTAGGCGGTTGGCCGCTTGTTAGCGAAGAATAATAAATAAACACAACATATTAGGAAAAGTATGAATCCTGTCGTTATATCTGTGTGCGTCATGCTCGTGTTAGCATTGATGCGCGTAAACGTGGTGGTTGCCCTCACGTTTAGTGCCATCGTTGGTGGCCTTGTTGCTGGTATGAGTCTTACCGATACTGTTTCTGCCTTTGAAAGCGGACTCGCCGGCGGTGCAACCATCGCATTAAGCTATGCAATGCTTGGTACATTTGCCGTTGCTATTTCTCGCTCTGGGATTACTGACCTACTTGCTAAAAGCGTTATCAAGCGCCTAAATGGCAAAGAAAGCTCTGCGTCGACTACTGGTCTTAAATACGCAGTATTGGTTGCGCTTGTCCTTGTCACCATGTCATCTCAAAACGTGATTCCGGTACACATCGCCTTTATTCCAATTTTGATTCCACCTCTTTTGGGCGTTTTCGCTAAGCTGAAGCTGGACCGTCGTTTGGTCGCTTGTGTGCTTACCTTCGGTTTGATCACGCCTTATATGATTCTACCAATCGGTTTTGGTGGCATCTTCCTAAACAACATCCTATTGAAGAACTTACATGACAATGGTCTAACAGATGTCGTGGCAAGCCAAGTACCGACAGCAATGCTGTTGCCGGGCGCAGGTATGTTGTTTGGCCTTCTGACGGCAATCTTCTTTAGCTACCGTAAACCTCGTGAATACAAAGAAACTGAACTGACCGTTGTTCAAGAATCTGAAGAGAAGCTAAATAAGAAACACATTTTGGTTGCTGGCTTGGGTATTCTTGCTGCGCTAAGCGTACAGCTATACACGGGCTCAATGATCATCGGTGCACTAGCTGGCTTTATGGTATTCACCTTCGGTGGTGTTATCGCATGGAAAGAGACGCACGATGTGTTCACTAAAGGTGTACACATGATGGCAATGATCGGCTTCATCATGATTGCAGCGGCAGGTTTTGCGGCAGTAATGAAGCAAACTGGCGGCGTTGAAACACTAGTACAATCACTATCAACAAGCATCGGCGATAACAAACCTCTAGCTGCTCTGCTTATGCTGATCGTTGGTCTATTGGTCACTATGGGCATTGGTTCATCGTTCTCTACGATTCCAATCCTTGCAACTATCTATGTCCCGCTATCACTAGCGTTCGGCTTCTCACCAATGGCAACTATCGCACTAGTCGGTACTGCTGCTGCGCTAGGTGATGCAGGCTCTCCAGCTTCTGATTCAACGTTAGGTCCAACATCGGGGCTAAATGCGGATGGCCAACACGAGCACATTTGGGAAACCGTTGTTCCGACATTTATCCACTACAACATTCCACTGATCATCTTCGGTTGGATTGCTGCAATGGTGCTGTAATCGCATCATTTGAATGGATACAATTCGTTACGAAAAAGCCGCTCGAGTGAGCGGCTTTTTGTTAATTTGAATACCTACGAATAACGCTTTAGAGGCTTCAATTCAATCATTGAGCGGGCATATTATCAACGATGCGCTCTCGAATAAGCTTTAGCGTCGCCTCAGTCGATAGGTAATCAACTTCAATCGGGAAGTAAGCATCGTTGATTTGCAGTACCAAGCTTGGGTACCCGTTCACACCAAGGCTTTTTGCAAGACTCAACTGATCTTGGAACACGCCTTCTAACAAAGCGCCATCCATATCGTTTTTGAACTGTTGAACGTTCAAACCAATCTCTTTTGCCAATTGCAGGTGCGTTGCTTCTTCGTGAGGAGGAAGAGCTCGCAGGTAGTACGCATGCTGAATTGCTTCTAACATTTGCTCATAAGAATCTTGGAACCCCGCGGCGATAACCGCACGGCATGATTGGTATGTACTTCTTACTGGCGTACACAAGGTCCAGAAATCATAATTGAACTTGGTGCCAAGCTGGCGCTCGATCTGCTTCCAAATTTGTTCGATCTTTTGTTGCATTTCTGGAGGCATCGGCAGATTAGTATCTGGCGCAAGGCCACCCACCACATACTCAAACTGAATGACACCCGGCAGCTGTTGTTTCAATTTTTCAATGGTTGGTTTGTAACCCCAACACCAACTGCACATTGGGTCATGTACGTAGTAAAGCTTTATGTTCATTCCACTAACCTAAAAAAGAAAAAGGAGCCAATGCGGCTCCTTTGTATTCTATCGCCAAATTTGAGTATTTACGAATTACTCAGCGTCACCTTCAACGCGTGCTGCCGCTTCTTTGATAAGAGGCTGAAGCTCACCTTTCTGGAACATTTCCAAAATGATGTCACAACCACCGATCAGTTCGCCTTCAATCCATAGTTGTGGGAATGTTGGCCATTGAGCGTATTTTGGTAGCTCAGCACGGATGTCTGGGTTTTGTAGAATGTCTACGTAAGCGAACTTCTCGCCACAAGCCATTAGCGCCTGTGCAGCTTGAGAAGAGAAACCACAGCTAGGCAGTTTCGGTGAACCTTTCATGTACAGCAAGATTGTGTTTTCAGAGATCTGCTGTTTGATTTTATCGATAGTTTCCATCGCTTCCTCATTCATGGATGTGAACTTTAATTATTGCCACATTTTACTCAATAACCACAGAATAAAAACCATATAATTAGTAAGTCTTTGTGGGTTTTATCTTAAAATATTTTCATATCGGGGTTTTAATAAAGTAAAAACTTGCTAAAATACTTTTCAAGTCAGTCGTAAAGACTACATATAAATAAAAACACTGGAAGCAATCGAAAGGTAACCCTTTCATATCTATGGAGAATTGAGCAATGGCATTTGAACTACCAGCTCTACCTTACGCGAAAGACGCACTAGAACCACACATCTCTGCTGAAACTCTAGATTTCCACCACGGTAAACACCACAACACTTACGTAGTTAAGCTAAACGGTCTTATCCCTGGTACTGATTTCGAAGGCAAAACACTAGAAGAAATCATCAAGACTTCTACTGGTGGCGTATTCAACAACGCAGCACAGATCTGGAACCACACGTTCTACTGGCACTGTCTAGCGCCAAACGCAGGCGGCGAACCAACAGGTGCAGTTGCTGACGCGATCAACGCAGCATTCGGTTCTTTCGAAGAATTCAAAGCAAAATTCACTGATTCAGCAATCAATAACTTCGGTTCTTCATGGACTTGGCTAGTTAAGAAAGCTGACGGTTCTCTAGAGATCGTTAACACGTCTAACGCAGCGACTCCTCTAACAGAAGAAGGTACTACTCCACTTCTAACTGTTGACCTATGGGAACACGCTTACTACATCGATTACCGCAACGTACGTCCTGATTACATGAACGGCTTCTGGGCTCTTGTAAACTGGGACTTCGTAGCCGAGAACCTAACGAAGTAATTTACTTCCCCCTAAGTTCAATTTAGTCATATTTAAAAGCTCGCATTATTGCGGGCTTTTTTATTGCTCCTAAAACCAGTTTATTCAATTAATCCCCTCTTTTTCCTAAAGTTCTTTCCGTTGTTGCCGTTAAAAGTGCATCAAGCGAGGAACATCATGCAAATCCATACTTTAGACAAAGCAGCAATCATCAACGAACTTCAGTTCGGGAATGGTATTAACCATGCCGTACACGAAGGTCGTCGCGCTGATTTCTCGCTGATTCTGTCTATGTTCTCTAATGATGTTCGCGATGTGGTTCCGGTTGAAGAAGTCCAAGAAGTACTCACGAGTGATGACATTCTTCGCCAACAGTTCGGGTTATCTCAACCTCAAGCACTTCGTTCTGATAGCAGCAGCTACGAACTTGCAGCAGAGCAAGCAAAGCAGTTTCATGATGCGGGTTTACCGTCTGCTAAGCTAAGCCACTACCTTAAACCTGATGCACTAACCTATTTGCCTCAAGACACGTTCAACCTACCGGAAAACGTCTATCACAACCTTTCCGGTCATGAGCGCCGTAGTTTAGGCGAACGTAACAAAACACTGATTCCTGACGCAGGGCTTTACAATCAATTAGTGACGGTACAGCGTCAGTATCAAATCCAAGCGCAAGCTTAACGCTCCGTGTTCACCCCAACAGATTGCATTTTGCACACGTCAGAAATGTGACGCCTTACAAATTCCCAAACAATAGTTGCGGTTCAAAAGCGTTACTTTGAAGCTTTTCACACTGAGCTCATAAAAATTCATCCATGCTGTTAGCACAAACCACTGATGTATTGTTTAACACAAGAAATGACAGTGTAGGTGCTATGGATATTAAAGAATCAATCATTCTCGTCACTTCCGCAGGAACTATCCTCGGCAGAACATGCTCTAGTCACTTTGCCCACTTAGGGGCAACGATTGTTCTTTGCGACCAGAATCCAACGGCCTTGAGAGCCAGTTATGAGCAAATTAGCGCCTTTTCAGATAAGGTGTACGCCATTAATGTGTGCAGTGATAACACCACGTCCATCAATTTATTGTTTGACCAAATAGAATCTCAGCTTGGTGCGACACCAGATGTCATCGTCAATTGTTGGACCAGTTCACCAATGCCAAGTTTGATGGCTCCAGAACCAATGAGTACTTATATCGATCATCTTTCATCTGCGGCTCGCTTTCTTTATACCTATGGTCAAGTGAGCGCAGAGCGCTTCCGCTCCAGAGAAAAGAAAGGCGTAATCGTCAATGTCATTTCTCATGATAATCATGAAGATCTTACGGGTGTGGAAAGCATGGCGGCATTAGTCTCTGGTTTTACGCACAGCTGGGCAAAAGAACTGACCCCTTTCAACATCCGGGTTGGTGGTGTCATCCCTTCAGTAAATCATACGAGTGAAGATGTAGATGAACGACATTGGGCGCAAATTCAAGACGAGCTAGTGAGGAATACGGCTTATATTGTTGCTAACGAGTACTTTAGCGGTCGAGTCGTAACGACCGAAGTCTGAGTAAACCTCCTAACCAAAACACCTCTTCGAGCAGAACTTCTCATAATTTGAAAAGCATAAAAAAAGGTTCATCGCGGCTT